>NZ_JBEXCY010000127.1:0-32316 GCF_040605515.1 Dactylosporangium sp. NPDC005572
CGAGCTCGCTCGGGCCCGACGGGCACGCGGCCGTGGACGCCCTGCTGACCCGGGCGGCCGACGAAGGCCTCGTGCCCGCGACGCCGCTCGTCAAGGGCTAGAGGTTCGCCGGCCGCCGGGGCGGTCGGGTCAGTCGACCGAGAGCGGCTCGTACGTGTTGCGCACGACGCCGTTCGGGAAGGTCGTCGAGGACTTCAGGCGCATCCGGACGTGGCCCAGGCCGTGGAACGGGCGGGCCGCCTCGCTCCAGACGACCGGGTGGACCCAGAAGCGCACCTCGTCCACCAGGCCGTGCTTGAGCAGTTCGAAGGCGAACTCCCCGCAGCCGTACGTGAGCAGGTTTCCCGTGGCCTTGAGCGCGCGCACCGCGTCGGGCAGGTTGCCCTTGATCGGCTCGGCGTTCCAGGTCAGGGAGTCGGCCGGGGTCCTCGACGCCACGTGCTTCGGCATGGCGTTCACCCGGTCGGCGAAGGCGCCCGGCGTGGCCGTCCAGATCGGGGCCAGCGCCGCGTAGGTCCTGCGGCCGAGCAGGAAGGCGTCGGCGAGGCGGACCTCGTCCTCGCCTGCCTGCTCGTGCTCGCCGCCGCCCTCGTACCAGCCGATCGCCGGGCCGATGCTCGCGTCGGCCGACATCTGCGCGGTGATGGCCAGCATGCCCGTCAGAGCTTCTCCAGGTAGGCGGCCAGGGCGTCGTAGGAGGTGCCGGCGCCCTCCGCCATGCCCGAGGCGGCCATGCCGTCGCGGTCCTCCTTGGTGTCGAACCGGGTCAGGCTGGTGATCGTGGTCTTGCCGTCCACCTCGGTGAACTCGATCGTCTCGACGCACACGTGGCCCGGCATGCCCTCGAACTCGAAGCTCCAGACGATCCGCTCGGGCTCCTGGATCTCCAGGTACTCACCGCGGAAGGCATACTCCTCGCCGTCGGCGTGCTCCACGAACCGGTACTTGCCGCCGGGGCGGAAGTCCATCTGGATGTCGAGCGGGTTGCCTCGGCCCCACCAGTGCTTGATGTGCTCGGGGTCGGCGTGGGCGGCGAACACGAGGGCGCGCGGCGCGTCGAACGCGCGCACCATCTGGATCTCCAGGTCGGACGGCAGGGTCACGGTCAGGTCGTCGCGGCTCATGGTTGTTCCTCCTGTCGGGTGGGTTCCTTCTGCAGGCGTTGCAGGTATTCACCGAGGCGGTCGTAGCGCTCCTCCCAGAACCGCTCGTAGCTCGCGATCCAGTCGGCCACTTCCCGCAGCGGCGCGGCGTCGAGGCGGCACGGGCGCCACTGCGCCTCCTTGCCGCGGGTGATCAGGCCGGCCCGCTCCAGCACCTTCAGGTGCTTGGAGATGGCCTGGAGGCTGATCGGGAACGGCTCGGCGAGCTGGTTGACCGTCGCCTCGCCCTCCGCCAGCCGGGCCAGGATCGCCCGCCGCGTCGGGTCGGCGAGCGCGCCGAACACCTCACTCAGCCGGTCCACTGCTCTCGCCTTCTCAACCACTCGGTTAATTAACTCCTGGGTTGAATATGCTCCGGCCCGGCCCCGATGTCAACCCCGTTCGGCAAATCGGTAGCGATCGCTGTGGGCGCGGGCTTAGCCTCGAAGCGTGGGCGTGTTGCACGGCCTACTCGTGGTCGGTGCCATTGGGCTCATCGCCGTGGCGCCGTGTCTGGTCTGCCTGCTGCTCATCTCGGCCGACGAAATCCTGGAACGGGCCTGGCGGCTCGTGCGCCGCCGGCTGTGGCCGCGGCGGAAGGAGCGCTCGGTGCTCGGCGGCCGGTGGACCGAGACCCGCATCGGGCGGCGCTGGCAGCTGAGCCGGCTGGGCCGCGGCGTCCAGGAGCTCACCGCGGGCGAGCGGCCCGCGCCGTCGTGCCCGCCGATCGAGCAGGTCGCCGGGGATCTCCGGCGGCTCAACCGGCTGCGCGGCGGGATCGCGCTGCGCTCGCCGGTCTGGTTCAACGCGGTGCAGCACGCGTACGACGAGGGGCTGCGGACCGCCTGCCGGCAGCTCGGGGTCGAGGAGCACCTCGACGAGCTGCACGGGGTCGACCTGGACCTCGAGCGCCTGCGCCTGGAGGGCGAGCTCCAGCGTGCCGGGCTGGTCCTGCGCGACGCGGGGGCTCAGCAGCGTTGAGGCTGTTCATCGGGGCGTACCCGCCGCCGGACGTCCGCGCGCACTTCGGCGCGACGGTGGGCCGGCTGGCCGTGGCCCAGCCGATGCCGCCTGGCCGCTCCACCCGCCTCGCCGCGCCCGAGCGGTGGCACATGACGATCGCGTTCCTCGGCGACGTGCCGGACGACCAGGCCGACCTGGCGGCCGAGGTGCTCCAGCAGGTGACGGCGGAGGCGCCCACGGTGCGGATCGCGGGCGGCGCGCGGTTCGGGCGCGGGAGGTTCACCACCCTGCTGGCCGATGTCCGCGAGCAGGATGACGGATCGCGGCTGGCCGCGCTCGGCGACACGGTGCGCAGGGCGCTGCGGCGCAACCGGCTGCCGTTCGACCGCAAGCCGCTGCGGCCGCACGTCACGATCGCCCGCCCGGGGGACCGGATCGGCGCCGCCGAGCTCGCCGACGACCTGGCGATCCTCGACGCGTACGAGAGCCCGCTGTGGACCATCGACGAGCTGCGGCTGGTGCGCAGCTTCCTGGGGCCGGACCCGGCGTACGAGGCCGTGGCGACGGTGACGCTGGGCAGGTAGCCCAGCGCCACCGCCGAGGCGAACTACCAGGCCCAGGCCTCGGGGCCGGGGCCACCCTTGCCGACCGGCGGGAACAGCTCGTCGAGGCGGGTCAGGGTCGCCTCGTCCAGCTGCAGGTCGAGCGCGCCGAGCGTGCTGTCGAGCTGGTCGAGCGTGCGCGGGCCGATGATCGGGGCGGTCACGCCCTCCTGGGCGAGCAGCCAGGCCAGCGCCAGGTTGGCCGGGTCGGCGCCGAGCTCCGCGGCCAGCTTCTCGAACGCCTCGATCGACGCGCGGTGCTGCTCCAGGTCGTCGGCGGCCCGGCCCTCGCCGGACCGCCCGGCCGCACCCGCGGCCAGCTTGGCCAGGGCGCCGCTGAGCAGGCCACCGTGCAGCGGCGACCAGGGGATGATGCCCAGTCCGTACTGCCGCGCCGCCGGCAGCACCTCCAGCTCCACCGTGCGGGCCATGAGGTTGTAGATGCACTGCTCGGCGACGAGCCCCAGGAAGTTGCGGCGGTGTGCCGACTCCTGCGCGGCGGCGATGTGCCATCCGGCGAAGTTGGAGCTTCCGACGTACAACACCTTCCCCTGGGCGACGAGGACCTCCATCGCCTGCCAGATCTCTTCCCAGGGTGTACTGCGGGAAATGTGGTGCATCTGGTACAGGTCGATGTAGTCGGTCTGCAGGCGGCGCAGCGAGGCGTTGGCCTCGGCGATGATGTGGCGGGCGGAGAGCCCCTGGCCGTTGGGCCAGTCCTGCATCTTCCCGTAGACCTTGGTGGCGAGCACGACCTTCTCGCGCCGGCCGCCGCCCTGGGCGATCCAGCGGCCGATGATGTGTTCGGTGACGCCTTCGCCGAGCTTCCAGCCGTAGACGTTGGCGGTGTCGAAGAAGTTGATGCCGTGCTCGAGCGCGCGGTCCATGATCGCGTAGCTGTCCGGCTCGCTGGTCTTCGGCCCGAAGTTCATGGTGCCGAGGCACAGCCGGCTGACCGACAGTCCGGTCCGCCCGAGGTTCGTGTACTCCATGGACCCCAACCTATCCATGCGCCGGCCCGGTCCGCCCCAAGATCGAGGGAAACATCTGGCTGTCATAGCGACCAGAAGTTTCCCACGATCATGGCGGCACGGCGACGCGGCGCGATCACCGCAAGGCACGCGACCAACCGCACGGCGTGCGAGCGTCCGGCGCGGCCGGAGGTCGCGGGTTCTTGGGGCGACGGCGGTGGCAGCGTCCGTGGCGCCGGGGCGGATGCACCGGCGGCACGAGCGGTGTCTGGCGGGAGCGACGGTCGTGCCTTGCACGGACCCGAGTCATGAGACGCGGGAGCGGCGTCAGCTGGTCTCGCGGGCGGCAGGCGCGCCGCCGAAGAGCACGTCGTCCCAGCTCGGGAGGCGCTTGCGGGGCTTCTCCGACGTCGCCGACGGCTGGTCGACCGGGCTCGCGGCCGACGTCGTGTTGCGGCGGGGACGCAGGACGGCCAGCGACGGGACGGCCGGGATCTCCTTCGACTGGTCGCTGTCGTCGTCGAACGGGGAGCGGCCGATCAGGGCGGCGGCGCCGCGGGCGCGGGTCTCGCCCTGCGTGACCGGGGGCGGGGTCACCACCGGTGGCTCGTCGACGGCGGTGCGGCGCTCGCGCTCCGAGCCCAGCGGGCGGTCCAGCGAGGCCAGCAGGGCGTCGCGGCCCGCGCGGATCGGGTCGGTGCCCAGGCCGCGGCCGCCCGGACGGCGCTCCGGGGTCGCCGGGCGCATCGGCTCGTGACCGCCGGTGCGGACCGCGTCCGGGCGCAGGCCGAGGTCGCCGCGGGAGGACTCGCCGCGGTTGGGCAGGTGGCGCTCCGGAGCGGGGGGCTCCTGGCCGAGGATGTGCGGGGCGCGCTCGGTGCAGAGGTACTGCGCCATGTCGTCGTGCGGCGCGACCAGCTGGCGGGCCTTGTCGAGCTCCCACACCGCCTGCGCGGTCGCCTTGCCGCTCGGCCACGTGGCGGTGATGCGCCAGGTGCCGTCCTCGCGGCGGTACGCGTCCCAGGAGATCTTGTCGGTGTCGATGCCGTGCTGGCCGAGCCGGGAGTCGACGACCTCGGCCAGGGAGGCGCCCTTCGCGGACGTCTTCAGGCGGGTGCGGCGGGCGTGCTGGGCCAGCATCGCGCGCTCCTGGAGGACCGGGCCCGCGTAGCGCAGGACCCGGTCGACCGGCACGCCCGCGACCCGCGCGACCTCCTCGGCCGACTCGCCGGAGCGGATGCGGGCCTGGATGTCGCGCGGGGCGAGCTGCGAGGAGCCCGTCTCGATCGTGGTCGTCGGGTGGTTGTGATCGGGGCGCAGGGCGCTGTGCACGCGTTCGTCGATGGGCAGGGCAAGCAGCCGCCCAACCTCGTCCGCCAGGACGAATGCCTGGCCGTCCTCCGAGAGGGCGACGAATCGCACAGGCCGCATCGCGTGCCTCCGTCCCACCCGCTGCAGGCGCCTTTCGGCCGACGCCTTCGAGTCACAGTACGGCAACCCTAGCTGGAACTACGCGCGCCGCGCCGACAGAAAAGCGGAAACGGGGCAGATCAGAGGCGCTCGATGACGTAGTCGATGCAGACGGTCAGCGCCTCGACGTCCGAAGGGTCGATGGCGGGGAACATCGCGACGCGGAGCTGGTTGCGGCCCAGCTTGCGGTACGGGTCGGTGTCCACGATGCCGTTCGCGCGCAGGACCTTGGCCACGGCGGTGGCGTCGACCGAGTCGGCGAAGTCGATCGTGCCGACGACGTTGGACCGCACGGCCGGGTCGGCGACGAACGGGGTGGCGACCGGCGAGCGCTCGGCCCAGCCGTACAGGATGGCGGCCGACTCCTCGCTGCGCTTGGCCGCGAACGAGAGCCCGCCGCCGGCCAGCATCCAGTCGACCTGCTCGGCGGCGAGGAAGATCGTGGCCAGCGCCGGGGTGTTGTAGGTCTGCTCCAGCCGCGAGTTGTCGATGGCCGTCTGGAGGTCGAAGAAGTCCGGGATGTACCGCCCCGACTCCTTGATCTCCGCCGTGCGCGCGATCGCGGCCGGCGACATCAGCGCGATCCAGAGGCCGCCGTCGGAGCCGAAGCCCTTCTGGGGTGCGAAGTAGTAGACGTCGGTCTCGTTCAGGTCGACCTCGAGGCCGCCCGCGCCGGAGGTCGCGTCGGTGATGTGCAGTGCGCCCTCGTCGGTGCCGGAGAGCCGCTTGACCGGCACCGCGACGCCGGTCGAGGTCTCGTTGTGGGGCGAGCAGTACGCGTCGACGCCCTCCTCGGCGCGCAGGAAGGCGCCGGTGCCGGGCTCGGCCTTGACGACCGTGGGCTCGCCGAGGAACGGGGCCTTCTTGGCGGCCGAGGCGAACTTCGCGCCGAACTCGCCGAAGCTGGCGAACTGCGCGCGGTCGCGGATGAGGCCGAAGACGGCGACCTCCCAGAACGCCGTGCTGCCGCCGTTGCCCAGGACGACCTCGTAGCCGTCGGGGAGGCTGAACAGCTCGGCGATGCCGCGGCGCAGCCGGGCGACCTCGTCGCGGACCGTCTTCTGGCGGTGGCTGGTGCCGAGCAGGCTGGTGGCGACGCCGGCGAGCGCCTGCACCGCCTCGGGCCGGACCTTGCTCGGCCCGGAGCCGAACCGTCCGTCGGCGGGCTTGAGCTCGTCGGGAATGCGAATCTCGGCCATGAAACGACTCCGGGGTGCGGCGGCGGGCGGGTCCCTGCGGATCCTGCCATCAATGCCGCCGGCACCCCGGCCTATTTGAACGATGACGCGACGAGCGTCACACCCGTCGCCTACGCTGCGCTTCGGCGACGGGCGGTCGAGCTGCCTCTCCGCTGCGCTCCGAACCGCTCACGGGTCACACGTCGTGCGGGATCTGGTCCCAGCCCTCGACGTCCTGGGGCTTGCGCGGGCCCGGGCCGACGTAGAGGGCCGACGGGCGGACCAGCCGGCCGAGCTCCTTCTGCTCCAGGATGTGCGCGCTCCACCCGGCCACCCGGGCGCAGGTGAACATCGACGTGAACATGTGCGCGGGCACCTCGGCGAAGTCGAGCACCACGGCCGACCAGAACTCCACGTTGGTGGCGAGCACCCGGTCGGGCCGGCGAGCGTGCAGTTCCTCCAGCGCCGCCTTCTCCAGCGCCTCGGCGACCTCGAAGCGCGGCGCGCCGAGCTCCTTGGCCGTGCGCCGCAGCACGCGGGCGCGAGGGTCCTCGGCGCGGTACACCCGGTGGCCGAAGCCCATCAGGCGCTCGCCGCGGTCGAGCACGCTCCTGACGTACCCCTCGGCGTCGCCGCTGCGCTCGACCGACTCGATCATGCCGAGGACGCGTGACGGCGCGCCACCGTGCAGCGGACCGGACAACGCGCCGATGCCGGACGAGATGCACGCGGCCGCGTCGGCACCCGTCGAGGCGACGACGCGCGTGGTGAACGTGGAGGCGTTCATGCCGTGCTCGGCGGCGGAGATGAAGTAGGCGTCGACCGCCTTCACGTGCCGCGGGTCCGGCTCGCCCCGCCAGCGGCGCATGAACCGTTCCACAATGGTCGACGCCTTGTCGATCTCCTTCTGCGGTACCGCGGGCAGCCCGAGCCCCCGGGCGGACTGTGCGACGAAGGAGAGGGCGGTGACGCTGACCCGCGCCAGGTCCTCGCGGGCCTGCGGGGTCTCGATGTCGAGGAGCTGGCCCAGGCCCCAGTAGGGCGCCAGCATGGCCACGGCGGACTGGACGTCGACCCGGATGTCGCCGGAGTGCACCGGAACCGGGAACGGCTCAGCGGGCGGAAGACCAGGGCCGAACTTCCCGTCGACCAGCAGCGCCCAAACGTTTCCGAAGGACACCTGGCCGATGAGATCCTCGATGTCGACGCCGCGATACCGCAGCGCGCCGCCTTCCTTGTCGGGCTCCGCGATCTCGGATTCGAAGGCGATCACGCCCTCGAGTCCCGGCTTGAAATCGGACATCTCGCACTCCTGCTGTTACGGGGTGTCGGACAGTTTGTTACCCGCCGGTGTTCTCCCTGCCATCTTCGCCCCATTCGGTGGGGGTTGCCGACTGAACGGAGGCTCAGATGTGTCATACGTGACACATCTTCACGCATTTCTGAACGGCAGAGGAAGGATGTGAGCGTGAAACCCAGCACATCGCCGCAAGATTTGTCGCGCATGCGGATGGAGTACGACGGCGAACTCACGGAAGCGAACCTCGCCGAGGACTGGCTGACCCAGTTCGCCACCTGGTTCGCCGACGCCGTCGAGTCCGACGTCCCGGAGCCCAACGCGATGCTGCTGGCCACCGCGTCCGCCGACGGGCGGCCGTCCGCGCGCACGGTCCTGCTCAAGGGGTACGACCAGCGCGGTTTCACGTTCTTCACGAACTACGGCTCGCGCAAGGGCCGCGACCTCGACGCGAACCCGCGCGCCTCGCTGGTCTTCCCGTGGTACGCCATCCATCGCCAGGTCATCGTGGAGGGGAGCGTCGAGAAGGTCCCGCGCGAGGAGACGGCCGAGTACTTCGCGGTCCGCCCGCGCAGCGCGCAGCTGGGCGCCTGGGCGAGCCCGCAGTCGAGCGTCATCGCGTCCCGCGCGGAGCTGGAGCGCCGCTACGCCGAGGCGGCCGAGCGGTTCGGCGACGGCGAGATCGAGCCGCCGCCGCACTGGGGCGGCTACCGCCTGGCGCCCGAGACGGTGGAGTTCTGGCAGGGCCGCCCCAGCCGGCTGCACGACCGCCTCCGCTTCACCCCCGCCGGCGTCGAGCGGCTCGCGCCGTGACGCTGGCCGACGAGGAGCGCGAGCAGCAGAAGAGCAAGGAAAGCTGGATCCGCCGCCACGCCATCGACGTCCGCCCGCTGCGCCACGTCGCGTACCGCCGGCTGTTCCTCGGCAACGCCATCTCCTTCTTCGGCGTCCAGTTCACCGCCGTCGCCGTGCCGGTCGAGGTCTACGCGATCACCAAGTCGGCGCTGTGGGTCGGTATCGCCAGCTTCGTCGGCCTGATCCCGCTGATCCTGTTCTCGCTGTGGGGCGGCGCGATCGCCGACGCGTTCGACCGGCGCAAGGTGCTGATCGTCAGCTCGCTGCTCATGTGGGTGACCACGATCGGCCTGCTGGTCCAGTCGCTGCTGCACCTGGACAACGCCTGGCTGATGCTCGCCCTCATCGCCGCCCAGTCGGCGGCGTTCGGCGTGAACAGCCCGGTGCGCCAGGCGATCATCCCGGCGCTGATCGACGACGAGGAGGTGGCGTCGGCCCAGACGCTGAGCTTCACGGTGTCGAACATCGCCGCGATCGGCGGCCCGGTCGGCGCCGGCCTGGTGATCGCCGCCGCCGACTTCTCCGCCGCGTACGCGATCGACGCCGTCCTCTTCACCGTCGCGCTGTGGGCGGCGCTGCGGCTGCCGTCGGTCCCGCCGACGCCGGGCGGGACCAAGACCACGGGCGGCCTGCGGGACGTCCGCGACGGCCTGCGCTTCCTCGCCGGCCACAAGCTCATCCTGCTCACGTTCGCGATCGACATCGCGGCCATGGTGCTCGCGATGCCGAAGGCGCTGTTCCCGGCCGTGGCCGACCAGCGCTTCGGCGAGAGCTCGCTGGGCTGGCTGTACGCCTCGATCGCCATCGGCGCCGCGGTCGCCGGGCTGACGTCGGGGTGGATCGGGCGGGTGCACCGGCGGGGGATCGCGTTGGTGCTCGCCGTCGTCGGCTGGGGCCTCGCCGTGGCGGCCGCCGGAGCGGTGCCGTGGCTGTGGGCATGTGTAGCTTTCATGGCGGTCGCGGGTGCGGCGGACATGATCAGCGGGGTGTACCGCCAGACCGTCCTCCTCAGCGCGCCCGACGAGATGCGCGGCCGGCTGCAGGGCGTCTTCTTCGCCGTGGTGGCCGGAGGTCCACGTCTGGGTGACCTTCGGGCCGGCTCGGTGGCGGACGCGACCGGGGTGACGTTCTCCTGGGTCAGCGGCGGCATCGCCGCGGCCGTGGTCGCCGTAGCCCTTGGCCTGTGCTTCCCCGTGCTCCTCCGTTACACCGACCGGTCGGTGTAACGATATTGTCGCGACCATGGACACCGCCGCTGCGCAGCGCTCGCTCGCCCCATCCGGTACACAGTGGACGATCGCCTCGGGCGGCCACGAAGCAGTCATCGTCGAGGTGGGCGGTGGCGTTCGCAGCTACACCGTCGACGGCCGTGACGTCGTGGCCGGCTACGCCGAGCACGAGCGGGCGGTCGGCTCCGCCGGGCACGTGCTGGCGCCCTGGCCGAACCGGATCCGTGACGGGCAGTACGCGTTCGCCGGCGCGCACTTCCAGCTGCCGCTGACCGAGCCGGAGCGGCACAACGCGATCCACGGGCTGGTGAACTGGTCCCGGTGGTCGCTCGTCGACGCGACCCCCGAGAGCGTGACGCTGGAGCACGATCTCGTGTCGCAGCCGGGGTACCCCTGGCCGCTGCGCCTGCGGACCACGTGGTCGGTCGGCGACGGGGGCCTGCGGGCGACCCACCAGGTGACCAACGCGGGTGACACGGCGGCCCCGTTCGGCCTGGCCACCCACCCGTACGTGGTGGTCCCCGGCGTCCCGGTCGACGACCTGCACCTGCGGGTGCCGGCGCGCAGCCGGGTGCTGGTCGACGCGCGCCTCCTGCCGATCGGCGGCGGGCCGGTCGCCGGCACCGAGTACGACTTCACGGAGGGGCGGCGCCTCGGCAGCACCGTGCTCGACACGGCCTTCGGCGAGGTGGACGCCGACGCCGACGGTGGCACCCAGGTCGTCGTGACCGCGCCCGACGGGCGGGGCGTCGCCGTCTGGGCCGACGCCTCCTTCACCTGGTGGCAGGTCTACTCGTCGGACACCCTCCCGGCCGACCGCTTCCGCAAGGCGCTGGCGATCGAGCCGATGACCTGCCCGCCCGACGCGTTCCGCTCGGGTCGCGACGTGGTGGTCCTGGAGCCGGGAAGCACGTGGCAGGGCACCTGGGGGATCCGCACGATCTAGGTGACTGCCTGCCCGATTCGGCCGGGGCCTATCAGCTCTGGGCCCGGTTAATCTCAACCCGTGGAACTTTCGGATGTGATCCGCCGGCGGCGGATGGTGCGCAACTACGACCCCGATCGCCCGGTGCCCGCGGAGCTGGTCGACAAGCTGCTCGGCTACGCCGTGCACGCGCCGTCGGCCGGCTTCTCGCAGGGCTGGGAGTTCCTGGTGCTCGACACCCCGGCGGCCCTGGAGCGGTTCTGGGCGGTCACCACGCCCGAGGACGCGCTGCCGTCGGGCTGGCTGGAGGGCATGAGCCGGGCCCCGGTGATCGTCGTGCCGCACAGCCACCGCAACGCCTACCTGGACCGTTACGCCGAGCCCGACAAGGGCTGGACCGACAAGGACGAGGCCCGCTGGCCGGTGCCCTACTGGCACATCGACACCGGCATGGCCAGCCTGCTGGTGCTCCTCGGCGCGGTCGACGAGGGCCTGGGCGCGTGCTTCTTCGGCATCCCGCCGGCGCAGATCCCCGGCTACCGGGCGGAGTTCGGCGTGCCCGAGGCCTACACGCCGATCGGCGCCATGACCGTCGGCTACCGGGCCCAGGACAAGAAGTCGCCGTCGCTCAAGCGGGGCCGGCGCGAGGCCACGACCGTTACTCACCGTGGCCGGTGGACCACCAGCGCCGAACTGTGACCGCGCAGGGCGCCGGAACTGTCGCACGTTGTCGGTACCCTGGCACGGTCAGGGGGGTGAAACGTTCATGATCTTCAAGGCGGTCCGCGACGGTCGGCCTTATCCGGAGCATGGGCTGACGCTGAAACAGTGGTCCGAGATTCCGCCGCGGCCGGTGCGGCTCGACCAGCTCATCACCACCAAGCGCGAGCTCGCACTGGACAAGCTGCTCGCCGAGGACTCGACGTTCTACGGTGACCTGTTCCCGCACGTGGTGCAGTGGGAGGGCGGCCTCTACCTGGAGGACGGTCTGCACCGGGCGCTGCGGGCGGCATTGCAGCAGCGTACGTCGATCCACGCCCGCGTGTTACAGGCGTGAGGGGGTCCGGCCGCGAGTGACAAATCCGGCCGGGACTTGCCACCGGGCCGCGGGTGAACGGTGCTTAAGCTGTTCGGGTGACCACGCGACCGCTGGACCTCATCGACGTCGATGCCCTGCACTCCGAGGAGGAGCTCGCCATCCGCGGGGTGGTGCGGCGCGTCGTGGACGACCACGTCCGGCCCAACGTCGTCGAGTGGTATGAGCAGGGGCAGGTGCCTGTCCGCGACCTGGCGCTGGAGTTCGCCAAGGTCGGGTTGCTGGGCATGCACCTGCACGGCTACGGGTGCGCCGGCGCCAGCGCCGTCGCCTACGGGCTCGCCTGTCTCGAGCTGGAGGCCGGCGACTCCGGTGTGCGCAGCCTCGTGTCGGTGCAGGGCTCCCTCGCGATGTACGCCATCTGGAAATTCGGCTCCGACGAGCAGAAGGACGAGTGGCTGCCCCGGATGGCGGCCGGCGAGGCGATCGGCTGCTTCGGGCTGACCGAGCCCGACCACGGCTCCGACCCGGCGTCGATGAAGACCCGGGCCCGCCGCGACGGCGACGACTGGGTTCTCGACGGCGGCAAGATGTGGATCACCAACGCGCCGCTCGCCGACGTCGGCGTGGTCTGGGCCCGCACCGAGGAGGGCATCAGCGGCTTCGCGGTGCCGATGGACACGCCTGGCGTGACCGCCCGCGAGGTGCACCACAAGCTGTCGCTGCGCGCCTCGTGCACCGGCGAGATCGTCCTCGACGGCGTCCGGCTCCCGGCCAGCGCCCAGCTGCCCCTCGCGCGCGGCCTGAAGGCCCCGCTGTCGTGCCTGACCGAGGCGCGTTACGGGATCGTGTGGGGCGCGCTCGGGGCGGCCCGCGACAGCCTCCACACGGCCCTGGACTACGCCGGCTCGCGGGAGCAGTTCGGTCGGCCGATCGCCGGGTTCCAGCTGACCCAGGCCAAGTTCGCCGACGCCGCCGTCGAGCTGCAGAAGGGCTACCTGCTGGCGCTGCACCTCGGGCGCCGGGCCGACCGCGGGGAGCTGCGGCCGGAGCAGGTCAGCGTGGGCAAGCTCAACAACGTGCGGGAGGCCCTGGCGATCGCCCGCCAGTGCCGCACGATCCTCGGCGCCAACGGCATCAGCGCCGAGTATCCGGTGATGCGCCACGCCGCCAACCTCGAGACGGTGCTCACGTACGAGGGCACCTCGGAGATCCATCAGCTGGTCATCGGGCAGAAGCTGACGGGCATCGCCGCCTTTGCCTGAACACGGGCTGAGATCGACTCGCGACGTTTTGCGGTGCGCCTTACCTTGATAGGGAGAAGATCCTCCCCGAGGAGTGGCGATCATGGCCCGCAACGACGACGACAAGGTCCCCTCCTCCGAGGAGCCGAAGGACCCCAAGACTTCCGAGTACCCCGAGATCACCGGCCCGGAGATCGGCGACACGCTCGACCCCCGGCCCAACCCCGAGCCCGTCGTGGTCCCCGTGAAGCAGGGCGGCGGGGCCATGCGCGGACTCTTCTGGCTGGTCGCCACCATCGGCCTCGTCGTCGCCCTCGTGCTCGGGGCCAAGACGATCGGGCTGTTCCCCGACCTCAAGAACCCGTTCGCCGAGGAGCAGACCGACCGCAGCGGCCCCGCGCTGCTCAAGTCGGTGCAGGACCTCAGCCAGTTCGTGGCCGCCGAGGGCAACTTCGAGGTCATCGTCGACGTGCAGAAGGACCGCAAGTACATCCCGGACTTCCTGCTCAACGAGCGGATCCTGTTCGTCGCGGCCGGATCGGTCGAGGTCTACGTCGACTTCGCCAGCATCGGCCAGGGCTCGGTCAAGGAGTCCGAGGACCGCCGCTCGGCGGAGATTACGCTGCCGGCGCCGCAGCTGCGCCCGGTGCGCATCAACAATGAGCGAAGCTACGTGTACTCCGAGGAGCGTGGCGTCTTCAACCGCATCGGCGACGTGTTCAGTTCGGACCCGAATCGTCTCCAGGAGGTCTACCGGCTCGCCGAGACGAAGATCGGCGATGCCGCCAAGGAGGCTGACCTGGGCAAACGGGCCGAGGAGAACACCCGGAAGATGCTCCAGCAGTTCCTCGCCGCGCTCGGCTACACATCGGTGACGGTAAACTTCCAGGCTAGCTGATCACCGGGATGAACTGGCAGGTTCCCTAACGGTGATTGCGCGGTAACACCCCGAACACTGGTCATTTACCCGATGGACCAACTTGCGTGCTCCCCATCACAGTACTTGACTCGGGGTAACTGGTTGATCCGCGATCTGCTGACCTGGGGCGGAGGTGACGGTGGCTACCGTCGCGCTCAAAGATGTGATGAAGGTGTTCGCCGACGGCACCGTGGCTGTCGATCGTGTGAATCTTGACGTGGGACAGGGCGAGTTCATGGTGCTCCTCGGTCCCAGTGGCTGCGGCAAGTCGACGCTGCTGCGCATGGTGGCCGGCCTGGAGGACCCCACCTCCGGTGCCATCATCATGGACGGCGAGCTGGCCAACGACCTTCCGCCGCGGGAACGGGGCGTCGCGATGGTCTTCCAGGACTTCGCCCTCTACCCGCACATGACCGTCGGTGAGAACATCGGCTTCCCCCTGCGGCTGTCCGGCGTCGAGCCGCAGCCGCGGGCCGAGCAGGTCGCCGAGGTCGCGAGCGCGTTGGGCATCGGCGACGTCCTGGCCCGCAAGCCCGGCCAGCTCTCCGGTGGTCAGCGCCAGCGGGTCGCAATGGGGCGGGCCATCGTGCGCCGGCCGAAGCTCTTCCTCATGGACGAGCCGCTGTCCAACCTGGACAGCGGCCTGCGGGCCGAGCTGCGCGCCGAGATCTCAGGCCTGGTGCGGGAGCTCGGCGTCACCACGATCTACGTGACCCACGACCAGGCCGAGGCACTGACCATGGCCGACCGGGTCGCGATCCTCCGCAAGGGGGTCCTGCAGGACGTCGGGACGCCGACGCAGGTGTACGGGCGGCCGGCCACCCTGTACGTGGCCGCCTTCCTCGGCAGCCCGCGCATGAACCTGCTCGAGGCCGAGGTGTACGTGCACCTCGACCGGCACATCGCGCTGCACATGGGCGACCAGGTCCTCCACCTGCCGTGGAACGACCTGCGCTCGCGTCAGGTCGCGCACTTCCACGGCGAGCGCATCGTGATCGGCGTGCGGGCCGAGGCCCTGACGCCGGTGCCCGACACCACCTCCGGCGACGTGCTGCGGGGCCGGATCCGGTATCTCGAGCACCACGGCCACGAGTCGCTGGCCTTCCTCGACATCGGCGCCACGGCGGTCATCGTCGACGAGATCGGCAAGCCGCCGACGGACGTGCCGATCAACGGTGGCGGCCTGCGCAAGTTCGTCAGCAAGCTCACCGGCCGCGGCGGCGGCTCGGACGAGGTGGAGCTCGTCGGCGCCGGCGTCAACGGCCGCGGCGGACCGCGCCGCGCCGCCCAGCGGGAGAGCGTGCTGAGCGACCCCGGCCGCCACCACCGCCGCCCAGCCGAGCTGGCGGTGCGACTCGCGCCGTACCCCGCGGTCACGCATGGTCACCCATTGACGGTGGCCGTCCGGATGGAGGCTCTGCACTTTTTCGACGAAAGGGGACAACGCATCGATGTGGGGTGGCGCTGAGTGATGCGCGTCGCATAGCCTGCCGCCAACTTCGACGGAGTAGGGGGAAGCTCCGATGGCAACACATGGCGAAGCCGGCAGCGGGCTGCTCATCATCGAGCGGATTCTGCGTGACCGGGATTCCATCTGGCGGCAGATCGGCGAAGAGCGCGATCTCGGAAGACTCACCAGACAGATGCTGTACAGCTCCGTGGTGGCACTGGCCTGCTACGGAGCGGTGCTCGGCGCCTCCAACAGCGTGTTACAGGCGGGAGTGTCGGCGCTCAAGCTGCCACTGCTGTTCCTGACCACGCTGGCCATCTGCCTGCCCACGCTGTACCTGTTCAACCTCGTGTTCGGTGCGCGGTTGCAGGTACGGCAGGCGCTGGCACTGGTCATGGTGACGATCACCGTCACGTCCGTGCTGACGCTGGCGTTCGCGCCGATCAGTCTGTTCTTTCTGATCACGGCGTACAGCTACTCGTTCTTCAAGATCCTGAACGTGGGCATCCTGACGCTCGCGGCGTTCGTCGGCCTCCGGTTCCTGACCGGTGGCATGCGCACGCTCAACGAGCAGACGGCGGCGCTGGCGGGCGCGCGGCGGCGCGAGCGCGAGGAGCAGGCGCGGGCGGAGCAGGCCGAACGCGAGCGAGCGGAGGCGCTCGCGCTGGCCGAACTGTCCGCGGCGGAGACCGGGGCGGACGGCGACGAGCCGGACGCCGTGGAGGTGCCGGTTCCGGCGACGGTCGGGACCAACGGGACGGGCGCCAAGCCGGCGGCCGCACCGGTGTCGGCGGTGCCGGTCTCGCCGGGGCCGCAGCAGGCGATGCCGGTCCTGCCGCCGTACCCGATGCAGCCCCAGCCGGTGCTCATGCCGGACGGGCGGCTGGCCTTCCCGGTCCCTGCCCCGGCCCCGCGGCCGCGGCCGGTCCCGGCGGAACTCGCCCCCGGCGAGCGGCCGGCCAGCATGGCCCTGCTCAACGTCTGGATCCTGCTGTTCGGGTTCGTCGGCACGCAGCTCGCCTGGACGCTGCGGCCGTTCTTCGGCGAGCCGCACGAGAAGTTCGAGATCTTCCGCGAGATCGAGGGCAACTTCTACGTCAACATCGTGCACGCGATCGGCGAGCTGTTCACGTAGGTTGCTACCCGCCGGTAACATGCCGGCATGACCGTTGACGCCACGGCGCTCGCCGCCGGACTGATTTCGGCGGTGCCGTTCGCACGTACCGTCGGCATCGAGATCACCGATGTGACGCTCGATGCCGGCGGGGTGCGTGCAGTCGCCACCCTGCCGGACGAGGAACGCCTGCACAACCACGTCGCCGGGCCCCACGCCGGCGCACTGTTCGCCCTCGGCGAGACCGCCTCGGGGGCCGTCGTGATGGCCGCGTTCGGCCAGCACCTGTCGCTCGGCACGCCGCTCGCCGTGCGGGCCGACATCGCCTATCACAAGCTCGCCCGAGGCCCGGTCACCGCGACCGCCACGCTCGGCCGCGGCGTCGACGAGGTCCTCGCCGAGCTGGCCGCCGGCGAACGTCCCGAGTTTCCGGTGACGATCGAGATCGCCCGCGAGGACGGCGCCGTGACGACGGTGATGACCGTCGTGTGGACAATCCGCCCACATCGCTGACCTGCGACCGCACCGCGTCCGGGGCGTTAACTACTGGAAGGTTTCTTGACTATTACCGAGCTGTGATGTGACCATTCTCGCCAGGTGCGAAGGGTGGTTCACGCATGGATGCAAGTACGGGGGCCGATCTGGCCGGCATGGCGGATGCCGTGCTCCAGCCGGGATTCATGGGCAAGGAGCCACCACCGTGGCTGCGTCGCCGCCTCGCCGAAGGGCTGGGCGGCGTTGCTCTCTTCGCCCGCAACGTCGTGGATCGCGACCAGGTCGCCGAGCTGACCGCGGCGCTGCGGGCGGAGAAGCCCGACGTCATCGTCGCGATCGACGAGGAGGCCGGCGACGTCACCCGCATCGACGCCCACATCGGCAGCCCGTGGCCCGGCAACCTCGCCCTCGGCGCGATCGACGACCCGGCCCTGACCCGCGAGGTCGCCGGCCACATCGGCCGCGACCTGGCGTCGGTCGGCATCACGTTCGACTACGCGCCGGACGCCGACGTCAACTCCGACCCCAACAACCCGGTCATCGGCTCGCGCGCGTTCGGCGCCGAGCCGGAGCGGGTCGCCCGGCACACCGCGGCCTGGATCACCGGCCTCCAGGAGGCCGGCGTGGCCGCCTGCGCCAAGCACTTCCCGGGCCACGGCAACACCAGCGTCGACTCGCACCTGGACGTGCCGATCATCAAGGCCAGCCGGGCCGACCTGGAGGCCACCGAGCTGGTGCCGTTCCGCGCCGCGATCGAGGCCGGCGTGCTCGCGGTGATGAGCGCCCACCTGCGGGTGCCGGCGATCGACGCCGACCTGCCGGCCACCCTGAGCCGGCGCATCATGACCGACCTGCTGCGCGGCGAGCTCGGCTTCGACGGCCTGATCGTCACCGACGGCATCGAGATGCGCGCGATCTCCGACCGCTTCGGCATCGCCCGGGCGACCGTCATGGCCCTGGCCGCCGGCGCCGACGCCATCTGCGTCGGCGGCGACCACGCCGACGAGGAGACGGCGACGATGCTGCGCGACGCGATCGTCGCCGCCGTGCGCGCGGGCGAGCTGCCCGAGGAGCGCCTGACCGACGCGGCCGCCCGGGTCGCCCGCCTGGCCGGCTGGTCCGCCGCCGCGCCGAAGATCGCGCCCGACCCGCGCGCCGCCGAGCTGGGCCTGTCCGCGGCCCGCCGCGCGCTGCGCATCACCGCCCCGGACGCGGCGTTCCCGATCGCCGCGAACCCGTACGTGATCGAGTTCCAGCCCCAGCTCAACTTCGCCATCGCACCGGAGACGCCGTGGGGCCTCATCGCCCCGCTGGCCGAGCTGCTGCCGGAGACCGCGGGCGTGCGGCTGTCGTCGGAGGAGGGCCTGCCGTCGGCGCTGGGAGCGTCTGGCGGCCGGCCGCTGGTCCTCGTCGTCCGGGATCCGCATCGGTACCCCTGGATGGCCGACGCCCTGCGCGCCGCCCTCGCGGCACGGCCGGAGGCGGTGGTCGTGGAGATGGGTGTCCCGGCCGACCCGCGCGGCGAGCGCCACATCGCCACGTTCGGCGCCACGGCCGCGTCCGGCCGCGCGGTCGCGGAGCTGCTCGCCGGCCGCTGACCCGGACCGCTCAGCGTCGGCTCAGGCGGGGATTTCGCCGGGCGTCTAGCATGCCGGTATGCCCCGCTCCCAGACCCGCCCCGGTGCCGCCCTGATCGCCGCGCTCGCGGTGCTGGTCGTGGCCCTCGCCGGATGCTCCAGCAAGAAAGACGACAAGGAAGGCCAGGCCGACCCCAACCTGCCGGCCGCCGCCGGGCTGCTCAAGGAGTCGTCGACGGCGATGGCCGGCATCAAGTCGGCCAAGTTCCTGATCACCGCCGACGGCACCATCGCCGGCGTCGCCCTGAAGCGCGCCGAGGGCGTGCTGACCAAGGAGGGCAGCGCCGAGGGCACGGCCCAGGTCGAGCAGATGGGGACCAACGTCGAGCTCGCCTTCACGATCGTCGGGCAGACGATGTGGCTCAAGGGTCCGACCGGCACCTACCAGCAGCTGCCGCTCGCGCTCGCCGCGACCGTGTACGACCCGTCGGCGATCCTCAACCCCGACAAGGGCATCGCCAGGGTCGTCGCCACCGCGACCGACAGCCGGACCGAGGCGACGGAGACGGTCGAGGGGCAGGAGACCTACCGCGTCTCGGCCAAGTTCCCGGCCGAGTTCCTGTCCAACATCGTGCCCGGCGTGACCGGCAGCATCCCCGGCAAACTGTGGATCGCCAAGGACGGCAAGCGGGTGCTCAAGGCCACGTTCGAGCTGCCGGCGGTCGGTGACGCGAAGGGCGGCACGGTCACCGTGACGTTCAAGGAGTTCGACGCGACCGTGAACATCAGTGCTCCACAGCAGTGAGACGGTCGCGCCGGAGATAGGCCGGCCGGAGAAGCGCCGCCTGGCCATCGGGGTCGGCGGCGCGACGGTGCTGCTCGCGGCGCTCGACGCCTACGTCGTCGTGGGCGTGCTCACCGACATCCTCGACTCGCTGCACATCGCGGCCAACCGGCTGGAGCAGGTCACGCCGGTCATCACCGGGTTCCTGCTCGGGTACATCGCCGGCATGCCACTGCTCGGCTCGCTGTCCGACCGCTTCGGGCGGCGGCCGGTGCTGGTCGGCTGCCTGGTCGGCTTCGCCGCCGGGTCGGTGCTGACGGCTGCCTCGGGCGACTCGGTCTGGCTGCTGACCTCCGGACGGACCGTGCAGGGGCTGGCCGGCGGCGCGCTGCTGCCGGTGACGCTCGCGCTGGCCGGCGACCTGTGGGCCGAGCGGCGCCGGGCGACCGTGCTGGGCGCGGTCGGCGCGGCGCAGGAGCTCGGCAGCGTGCTCGGGCCGCTGTACGGCGTCGGGGTCGCGGCGCTGCTCGGCGGCTGGCGGGGCATCTTCTGGCTGAACCTGCCGCTGGTCGCCGTCGCGATCGTGCTCGTGTGGGTGGCGCTGCCGAAGACCCGGGCGGCGCCGGCGGTACACCGGCGGAAAACGGATCTTGTCGGAGGAACGCTGCTCGCGCTGGCCCTCGGGGCGGCCGTCGTCGGCCTCTACAACCCGGACCCGGAGCGGTCGGTGCTGCCGCCGTGGGGGCCGTGGGCGCTGCTCGGCGCGGTGGCCGGCGCGGTGCTGTTCGTCCTCTGGGAGCTGCGCGCCGAGCACCGGCTGATCGACCTGGCCGGCGTCGCGAAGCGGCCGTTCCTCGGCGCGCTCGCCGCGAGCTTCTGCGCGGGCGCCGCGCTGATGGTGACTCTCGTCGATGTCGAACTGGTCGCCCAGACGCTGCTGGGCAAGCAGGGGATCGACGCGACGCTGGTGCTGACCCACTTCCTGATCGCGCTGCCGGTCGGCGCGGTGCTCGGCGGCTGGCTGGCCGGGCGGATCGGCGAGCGGTGGGTGACGCTCGCCGGCATGCTGGTGGCGGCCGCCGGCTACTTCCTGGTCGCGGGCGCGCTGCAGTCGTCGATGCTCCAGTGGTACCTGGTGATCGCCGGCTTCGGCCTCGGGCTCGTGATCGCCCCGCTCTCCGGCGTCGTGCTGCGCGCGACCCCGCCCGGCGAGCACGGCGTGGCATCGTCGTCGGTCGTCGTCGCCCGCATGATGGGCATGCTCGTCGGGGTCGCCGCGCTCACCGCCTGGGGCCTGCACCGCTTCCACGAGCTGACCGCCGGCCTGCAGTTCCCGCTGGTGTTCGGGCAGCCGGCCGACGAGCAGCGCCGCCTGATGGACGCCTACCGGGCGGCCCTGCAGGACGCGCTGCGCACGGAGTACCGCGAAATCTTCCTCGTCACCGCGGTGCTCTGCCTGCTGGGGGCGGCGGCCGCCCTCCTGCTGACGTTCAGGGGCGACCGCAGTCCCGCGCCGGCGAGCAGACCGCAATGAGGCGCAGCGCCGGCCGCTCAGCGGTAGCTGCGCGCCTTGTTCTCGTCCGGCATGAGCACCCACAGCACGATGTAGATCACGAACTGCGGGCCCGGGAGCAGGCACGAGATCGCGAAGATCAGCCGCATGGTGTTCGGCGAGATGCCGAAGCGGCGGGCGAGACCCGAGCAGACGCCGGCGATCCAACGGTTGTCACTGGGCCTGACGAGACTGGACATCACGAGCTCCTTCATCGACGTGTACCTCAACGGTAGAAATGCCCGGCCACCCCGCCCTCCAACCTTTGACGGAACTTTGCGCGGCAGCCCATTAGGGATTCGTCCGCACGGGGTGAACCGCTCCGGCGTGGCGGTGGGCGATCTTTCCTTGGCTGGCGGGTGCCGTCCCGGCGCCCGCCAGCTCATATTCAGGCCTGGTTCACGCCGCGTCCCTAGCGTCGCGAACCATGGAAAACCTTCGACGGATCGGCGTCGGCGTCGGCCTCGGCGTCCTGACGCTCGCCATCGCCGCGCCGAGCGCCTCGGCGCACGGCACCTTCGGTCAGGCCACGCTGACCGGCTGGGCCGCGCTGCCGGCCCGCACGTTCGTGTCCGCGAGCGACCCGTCCGGGTCGCTGCTCGGCGGCACCCCGTCCAACGGCGTGACCCCGCCGTTCGACGACCAGCCGATCCAGGGCTTCAGCGGCATCGTCCGCAACGGCGACGGCACGTTCGAGGTGCTGTCGGACAACGGCTACGGCAACAAGGCCAACAGCGCCGACTTCGTGCTGCGCATCCACCGCGTCGCTCCCGACTACGGCAAGAAGACCGTCGACGTGCTCGGCGGCATCAACCTGACCGACCCGAACAGCTTCGTGCCGTTCCCGCTGACCCGCGCCGACCGGGTGCTGACCGGCTCGGACTTCGACGTCGAGTCGATCCAGCGGGCCAAGGACGGCTCGTACTGGATCGGTGACGAGTTCGGCCCCTGGCTGCTGCACTTCGACCGGGCCGGCCGCCTGCTCCAGGCGCCGATCCCGCTGCCGGACGTGCGCGCGCCGGAGAACCCGGCCGGCAACCCGAACCTCAACAGCAGCAAGGGCTTCGAGGGCCTGGCCCAGTCGCCCGACGGCCGCAAGCTGTACGCCCTGCTGGAGGGCATCGTGGCCGGCGACCCGGCCGGCGCGCTGCGCTTCAACGAGTTCGACACGGTGAAGCAGCAGTACACCGGCAAGCGCTACGTCTACCAGCTCGAGGACCCGGCGAACGCCATCGGCGACGCGATCGCCGTCGACGAGGACCGGTTCCTGGTGATCGAGCGGGACAACGGCCAGGGCGCCACGGCCGTCTTCAAGCGGATCTACCTCGCCGACAAGCGCGACCGCAACCGCGACGGCAAGATGGACAAGACGCTGGTCGCCGACCTGATGAACCTGGCCGACCCGCGCCACCTGGGCGGCACCTCGAACGTCTTCACGTTCCCGTTCACGACCATCGAGGACGTCGTGATCCTCGACGACCGCACGCTGGGCGTGGTGAACGACAACAACTTCCCGTTCTCCAGCGGCCGCACGCCGGGCCAGCCGGACAACAACGAGTTCATCACCATCCGCCTGACCGACTCGCTGCACGCCGACAAGCGCTTCCTGAACTAGGTGCTCCGGGCGCGCCTCCGGCCGAACGCCGGGGGCGCGCCTCAGCAGTGGGTCAGCGTGCAGACGGCCAGCAGGCGGAGCATCGGCCACGTCGGGGCCGACCAGTCGTCGAGGGTGTCGCCGGACTCGCGGGCCGCGTCGCGGATCGCCGCCGCGTAGCCGGCCAGCGCCACCGGGTCGAGCAGCGTCCCGCCCAGCGACTCGCGGATCGCCGCCGCGTGCTGGTCGAGGCGGGCGAGCAGGTCGGGCCGGGCGGCCACGGCCGCGTGGCCGGGGCGGCCGACCGTGGTGGCGAGCTCGGTGAGGCCGGCCCGGGCGATCCAGGCTCGCCGACCGGCGGTCAGTTCATCGAAGGGGGCACTCACGCCCGCGACCATAAGCCCGGCATGCAAGACCGCGCATCCCCGACATGCCGGGAGTCGGCCGATCGTCAGGTTCCATCGGTTGGTTTGTTGGGTATTTGCACCCGCATGGCCGATCGCGACGAGACCCCCGAAGAGCGTTTCGACCGGAACTGGAACGAGCTGCTGCAGGAGCTGCGGGTCGCGCAGACCGGGGTGCAGTTCCTCTTCGCGTTCCTGCTGATCCTGCCGTTCAACCAGCGGTTCGAGACGATCACCGACGTCCAGCGTGCAACGTACATCGCCACGCTGCTGTTCACCGCCGCCGCCACGGTGTGCCTCATCGCCCCCGTGAGTCACCACCGCATCCTGTTCCGGCGCGGGCGGAAGAAGGAGCTGGTCAATGTCTCCAGCAACCTCGCCGGGGTTGGCCTGGTGTTTCTCTGGCTGTCGATCGTCGGCGCGGTCTTCCTGATCTTCGAGGTCGTGGTGGGCATGTCGTGGGCCGTCGCCGTGGCGATCGCCCTCGCCGTCGCATTCATCACCATCTGGTACCTCGTGCCCGTGCTCAAGAGGTAGTTGACACCGCACTGTGCGCTGCGACACAGTGGGAGCGCTCCCAATTCCCTTCCGCCACAAGGGGTGTCTGTGCAGCGTTCTCTGTTAGCCGCCGGAGCGGCGGTGATACTGGTCGTTCCGTTGACGGCCTCCGCCGCGTACGCCGAACCCGCAGAACAGATCGTCAACGGAACCTTCGACAGCGGTACCGATCCGTGGTGGTGGACCGGCAACGCGCCGGCGAGCGTCGTGGGCGGGCGCCTGTGCGCCACGATCCCGGCCGGCACCACCAACCCGTGGGACGCCATCATCGGGCAGAACGCGATCAACCTCCAGGCCGGCGAGTCCTACCGGCTCGCGTTCGAGGCCAGCGCGACGGTTCCGGTGACGGTACGGGCCAACGTCCAGCTCGCCGACCCGCCGTACACGCAGGAACTGTCCGCCCTGCCGGCGCTGACGGCGCAGCCGCAGCAGTTCAGCTACACGTTCACGGCCGCCGCCGACACCACCGCCGGCCAGGTCGCGTTCCAGGTCGGGGGCAGCGCCACCGCGTGGACACTGTGTCTCGACAACGTCTCGCTGCAGGGAGGTGCCCCGCCACCCGTGTACGTCCCCGACACCGGCCCCCGCGTGCGGGTCAACCAGGTCGGCTACCTCACCAACGGCCCCAAGCAGGCCACCGTCGTGACCGAGGCGACGGCCGCGCTGCCCTGGCAGCTGCGCAACACCGCCGGCGCGGTGGTCACGAGCGGCACGACGACCCCGCGGGGCGTCGACCCCACGTCCGGCCAGAACGTCCACACGGTCGACTTCAGCGGCTACCGTACGGCCGGCACCGGGCTGACCCTGACCGTCGACGGCGAGACCAGCGTGCCCTTCGACGTGGGCGTCAACGCCGCCTACGAGAAGCTCCGCGTGGACGCGCTGTCGTTCTACTACACCCAGCGCAGCGGCATCGAGATCCTCGACAGCATCGCGCCCGGCTACGCCCGCAAGGCCGGCCACGTGGGCGTCGCGCCGAACCAGGGCGACACCGACGTGCCCTGCCAGCCGGGCGTCTGCGACTACCGGCTCGACGTGCGCGGCGGCTGGTACGACGCCGGCGACCACGGCAAGTACGTCGTCAACGGCGGCATCTCCGTCTACCAGCTGCTGAGCACGTTCGAGCGGACCAAGCTGGCCGCGAGCCGGGCCGACAGGCTCGCCGACGGCTCGCTGCGCATCCCCGAGCACGGCAACAAGGTCCCCGACGTGCTCGACGAGGCGCGCTGGGAGCTGGAGTTCATGCTGCGCATGCAGGTCCCGGCCGGTCAGCCGAAGGCCGGCATGGTCCACCACAAGGTCCACGACCAGGCCTGGACCGGCCTGCCGCTCGACCCGGCGGCCGACCCGCAGCCGCGCGAGCTGCACCCGCCGTCGACGGCGGCGACGCTCAACCTGGCGGCGACCGCCGCGCAGGGCGCCCGGCTGTTCCAGCCCTACGACAAGGCGTTCGCGGCGAAGCTGCTGGCCGCGGCCCGCACCGCGTACGCGGCGGCGGTGGCCAACCCGGCGATCTACGCCCCGGCGTCCGACGGCATCGGCGGCGGCGCGTACGACGACAACGACGTGACCGACGAGTTCTACTGGGCGGCCGCCGAGCTCTACCTCAGTACCGGTGAGAAGGCCTATCGGGACGCGGTCGTGGCGTCGCCGTGGCACACCGCCGACCTGTTCCGCCCGGAGGCGTTCGACTGGAAGTTCACCGCGACGGCCGGCCGGCTCGACCTGGCCACCGTCCCCAGTGGACTGCCCGACCGTGACCGGGTGCGGCAGTCGGTCGTCGACGGCGCCAGGAAGTACCTGGCCACGCTGCAGGCCAGCCCGTACGGCATCACCTATGCGCCCACCGGCGGCAAGTTCGACTGGGGCTCCAACAACCTGGTGCTGAACAACCTGGTGGTGGTCGCGACCGCGTTCGACATCAGCGGCGCGGCGCAGTTCCGCGACGGCGTGGCCGCCGGCATGGACTACCTGCTGGGCCGCAACGCGCTCAACCAGTCGTACATCACCGGCTACGGCGAGCGGGCGTCGAAGAACCAGCACTCGCGGATGTACGCGCACCAGCTCAACCCGGCCCTGCCCAACCCGCCGGCCGGCTCGCTCGCGGGCGGCCCGAACTCGTCGATCCAGGACCCGGTGGCGTCGAAGCTGCTCGCGGGCTGCGCGCCGCAGTTCTGCTACATCGACGACATCGAGTCGTGGTCGACCAACGAGATCACCATCAACTGGAACTCGACCCTGTCCTGGGTGGCCTCGTTCCTGGCCGACCAGGGCGAGGGCGGCCCGGCCGCCGCGCCGGTCTGCTCGGTGTCGTACGGCAAGCTGCTCGACTTCGGCGGCGCGTTCATCGCGCAGGCGACCGTTCGCAACACCAGCGGCCGCACGCTGAACGACTGGAAGCTGCGCTACGCGTACACCGGCGCGCAGAAGGTGGACCTGGCCGTCAACGGCACGGTCCGCCAGACGGCGGCGTCGGTCGAGGTGAGTCCGCGCCAGTCGCGGCTCCGCCCGGGCGAGTCGACCACGATCCTGCTGGTCGGCCGCGTGGACTGGGGCCCGAACGCGACCCCGGCGTACTTCTCCTGCGCCTGAACCCCGCGATCTTGGAGTTGTGGTCGTGCCTTTCCGGGACCACAACTCCAGGATCGCGTGAGGAGAGGGGGCGGGTCAGGCGAGCCAGATCACCAGGGCGACCACCACGGCGATCAGGACCACCACCGGGACGGCGATCTTGACCAGGGTCGCCGTGCCGGCGACCTTCGTCAGGTCGACCGCCTCGGCCTCGGGGCCCTCGATCTTGCGGACGGCCGGCGGCGCCTCGGTCACCACGGCGGCGGCCGGCTCCGCGGGGGCCGTGGTGGCGTCGGCAGCGTCCGGCGCGGGCACCACGTCGGCGACCGGCTCGGCCGGCGCCTCGGTGGCGGTCTCGGTGGCGGTCTCGGCCGCGGTCTCGGCCGCGGTCTCGGCCGCCGGCGCGGGCACCGTCACGGGGGAGTCGGCCATCGACTTCTCCAGGTTCTCCACGAACTGGGTCAGCAGCCGGGTGCTGATGTCGCCGATCGTGCTGCGCCCCATCTGCGCGAGGGGGCCGGCGATGTTCAGGTCCGTCTCGACCTGGACCCGCGTCGATCCACCCTCGTCCACCAGCACCGCCGTGACCAGCGCCGACGCGCGGCCCTTGCCGCTCGCGTCGCGGCCCTTGGCCTCGATCACGGCGCGGTGGGCGGCGACGTCCTGCTCCTTGAAGACGGCGGTACCGGAGAACGCGGCCGTCATCGGGCCGACCTTGACCTTGACCTTGCCGTGGTACTCGTCGCCGCGGACCTCGGTCAGCTGGGCGCCCGGCATGCAGGGCGCGATCCGCTCGATGTCGGTCAGGACCGCCCAGGTCTCGTCGATCGGGCGGGGCACGACGAACTCATTGGTGAGCAGCATGAGGGGTACTCCCTTGTAGAGCGTCGAGGAGGGGTTGGACCGCAGCCAGCGAGTGTCCGCTGACCACGGCGTCGCAGTAGGGCCAGGCGGCGGCCATCCCGCCGACCAGCGGTTGGTAGCGCGGGCTCTGGGTTCGGGGGTTGACCCAGACGATGCGGTGCGCCAGCCGGGCGAGCCGGGCCATCTCCCGCCCGACCTGCGCGGGGTCGCCGGTCTCCCAGCCGTCGGAGACGATGAGCACGACGGCGCCGCGGGCCATCCCGCGCCGCCCGAAGTCGTCGTTGAAGCGCTTGAGCGCGGCCCCGATGCGGGTGCCGCCGGACCAGTCGGGCGCCGCCCGCCCCGCGCGCTCCAGGGCGACGGCCGGCCGGGTGCGGGCCAGCACCCGGGTGAGCCGGGTGAGCCGCGTGGCGAACGTGAACACCTCGGCCCGGGACGCGCCGGCCGCGCAGTACAACAGCTGCAGCATCGCTCGTGCGTAGGGCTCCATCGAGCCCGAGATGTCGCACAGCGCGACCAGCCGCCGGGGTTTCATGCGCGGCTCGCGGCGCAGCAGCCGCAGCGGGTGGCCGCCGGTCGTGCGGGCTCGGCGCAGCGTGGCCCGCAGGTCGATGGCCCGGCCGTTCGGGGTCCGCCGGGAGCGCCGCGTGCGGCGCGGCGGGGTGGCGACCGCGAGCCGGCGCATCAGGTCGGTGAGCAGCGCCAGCTCGTCGGGGCTCAGGGTGGCGAAGTCGCGGGAGGCGAGCCGCTCGGACCCGCTGCCCACGGTGGAAAGCGGCGCCTCGACCTCGCGCTCCTGTGTGGAGGGCCGGTCCGACACGCTGGGAGTCCCGCCGCCCGACTGGGTTGTCGTCGACGTGCCCGGCGCGTTGGCGTCGCCGCGCTCCGCACCGGTCGGGTCCACGTAGCCCCGGAAGATGGCGTCGAACACCCGGTCGAGGATCTCGAACTGCTCCGGGCGGCAGGTGAGCGTCGCGCGGGCGATGCGGTGCAGCTCGCCGGTCGAGCGCGGGTCGAGCAGCGTGACGGCGCGGGCGAAGCGCTCGCCGCGGTCCGGGCCGACGGGCAGGCCGGCGTCGTGCAGCGCCTCGCCGAAGCCCGCTACCAGGGCCGCCAGGTCACCCCGCAACGAGATCCGCCAACCCCGTCCGGCGCGCCACCTCCTCGTCCTCCCGGTACTTCAGGGCGGCGCCGAGCGTCAGGTCGGCGGACTTGTCGTCGAGCGGCAGGCCCAGCAGGCGCAGCGCGTTGGCCCAGCTGATCGCCTCGGCGACGCCCGGCGGCTTGGCCAGGTCGAGCCCGCGCAGGCGGGCCACGGTGCCGGCGACCTGGGCGGCGAGGAGCTGGTCGGCGCCGGGCACCCGCTGGCGGATGATGGCGGCGACGCGCGAGGCCTCCGGGTAGCCGATCCAGTGGTACAGGCAGCGCCGCAGCAGGGCGTCGTGCAGGTCGCGGGTGCGGTTGGAGGTCAGCACCACCACCGGCGGGACGACCGCGGTGCGGGTGCCCAGCTCGGGGATCGTCACCGAGCCCTCGGCCAGCAGTTCGAACAGGAACGCCTCGAACTCGTCGTCGGCCCGGTCGACCTCGTCGATCAGCAGCACCGCCGGACGGGGGCCGGGGTGCTCGATCGCCGCGAGCAGCGGGCGGCGCAGCAGGTAGTCGGGCGTGAACAGGTCCGCCTCGCGCGGCACCTCGCCGCGCGCCTCGGCGAGCCGGATACCGAGCAGCTGGCGGGGGTAGTTCCACTCGTACAACGCCTCGGCCGCGCTCAGCCCCTCGTAGCACTGGAGGCGGATGAGCGGCGTGTCGAGGGTGGCCGCGAGCGCGGCCGCGGCGGCGGTCTTGCCGACGCCGGGCTCTCCTTCGAGCAGGATGGGTTGCTTCAGGTGTACCGCCAGAAAGAGCGCGGTCGCGAGCCCCGGATCGGCGAGATACCCCTGTGCGGCCAGGCCGTCGACGAGTTCGTCGATCGACTCCATCAGAGGTACCGGGCCGGGTTGTCCGCGAACGCACGCCGGCAGCCGGAGCCGCAGAAGTAGTACATCGTGCCGGCGTGCTCGTACTGCAGCGCGTCGGGGACGACCGCCACGTCCATGTCGCACACGGGGTCCTTGGCGATGGTGACGCTCGTCGGCGCCGCCTCGATGAGTGGCAACAGCCGACGGGGCGCCGGCGGGACGGGTGCGTCGCTCGGCGGCGGGGCGGTCTGCCGCGGACGGCTCGCGATGACCTCGGCCAGCACCGACAGCGCGATCTCGGGCGCGGTGCGGGCACCGATGTCGAGGCCGGCGGGCGCGTGGATGCGGACCTTCTCGTCGTCGGTGAGCGACAGCTCCTCCAGGACGGCGGTTGCGCGCTTGCGGCTGGCGACGAGGGCGACATACGGGATGCCGGCCTTCACCGCGGCGGTGAGGATCTCGACCTCATCGCGGCCGTGCGAGGCGACGACGACGGCGGACGCGTCGAGGGGGATCGGGGTCGCGGCGTCGGGCGCCCGGAACCCCTCCCAGCCGACCGCCTTGGCGACGTCGGCCATGGCCCGCGCGACGGGCGCCTCGCCGTACACGAAGACCAGCGGCGCCGGAATCATCGTCTCCAGGAAGATCTCGAGCGTGCCGCCGGACAGGCAGGGGTTGGCCACGGTCAGCAGGCCCTCGACGCCCGGCCGCTCGTCGGCGGGCGCGTCGTCGGGGGTGATGCGCAGCAAGGTCGACTCGCCCGTCTCCAGGAGCCTGAGCCCCTGGAGACGGACGGTCGACTCGGCACAGGTCCCGCCCACGAACCCCTCGATCGTCCCGTCAGGCAGCACCAGGGCGCGGTCACCGGCCTTGGCACTCGTCGGGCGCTCAGCGCGGACGACGGTCGCGAGAACGAACGGCGTGCGGTCGACCCGCAGCTGGTCGGCGCGGCTGAGAAGGTTCATGAGCAAGTATCCTTAGCTCGGTGTTACGTTCGGTAATCGTGTGGCCGGGCGATTTGGTCGGTCGGGGTACGTTGATACAGCAGACGGATCGACGACCTACTCGGTGATCGCGAGGTCGGTGCGGATCGGTCGGCCCTGGGCGGCCCGCCACACGTTCGACGGGGTGAGCGGCATGTCGGCGTGCCGGATCCCGAAGGGCCTGAGCGCGTCGAGCACGGCGTTGACCACCGCGGCCGGCGACCCGACCGTCGCGGACTCGCCGACGCCCTTGGCGCCGATCGGGTGGTGCGGCGACGGGGTGACCGTCTCGCCGAGCTCCCACGACGGGCACTCGAGCGACGTCGGCAGCAGGTAGTCCATGAGGGACGCGCCCAGGTGGTTGCCGTCCTCGTCGAACGCCATGAGCTGCATGAGCGCCATGCCGATGCCGTCGGCGAGGCCGCCGTGCACCTGGCCCTCGACGATCATCGGGTTGATCCGCACGCCGCAGTCGTCGACCGCGATGAACCGGCGCACCTTGACCTGGCCGGTGGCCGGGTCGACGTCGACGACGCAGATGTACGCGCCGAACGGGTAGGTCAGGTTCGGCGGGTTGTAGACCGTCGTCGCGTCGAGGTGGCCCTCCACGCCCTCCGGCAGCTCCAGGCTGGAGTGCGCGGCCATCGCGATCTCCTGGATCGTCTTGGCCTGGTCGGGGTCGCCCTTGACGAAGAACTTCCCCTTCTCCCACTCCAGGTCGTCGGGGGAGACCTCCAGCATCGCCGAGGCGACGATCCGCGCCCGGTCGCGGACCTTGCGGGCCACGATCGCCGTCGCGGCGCCGGAGACCGGCGTCGAGCGCGAGCCGTAGGTGCCGAGGCCGAACGGGGTCTGGTCGGTGTCGCCGTGCACCACGTCGATGTCGTCGGGCGAGATGCCCAGCTCCTCGGCGACGATCTGGGCGAACGTCGTCTCGTGGCCCTGGCCCTGGGTCTGCACCGACAGGCGCAGCACGGCCTTGCCGGTCGGGTGCACGCGCAGCTCGGCGCCGTCGGCCATGCCCAGGCCGAGGATGTCCATGTGCTTGCGCGGGCCGGCGCCGACGCCCTCGGTGAAGAAGCTGATGCCGATGCCCATGTACTCGCCGCGACTGAGCTTCTCGGCCTGCTCCGCGCGGAGCTTGTCGTACTCGACCATGTCCATGGCGAGCTTGAGCGCGCGCGGGTAGTCGCCGGAGTCGTACTCCCAGCCCGTGGGCGTGGTGTACGGGAACTGCTCCGGCTTGAGCAGGTTCTTCAGCCGCAGCTCGGCCGGGTCCATCTTCAGCTCGTAGGCGAGCACGTCGATCATGCGCTCGACGAGGTACGCCGCCTCGGTGATCCGGAACGAGCAGGCGTACGCCACGCCGCCCGGGGCCTTGTTGGTGTACACGCCGGTGACGTCGCAGGACGCCGCCTCCAGGTCGTAGGACCCGGTGAAGATGTGGAAGAAGCCGGCCGGGAACTTGGTCGGCTGGGCGGTGCCGTTGAAGGCGCCGTGGTCGGCGAGCACCTTGACCCGCAGGGCGCGGATCTTCCCGTCCTTCGTCGCCGCGATCTCGCCGCGCATGTGGTAGTCGCGGGCGAACGCGGTGGCGGTGAGGTGCTCGTTGCGGTCCTCCATCCACTTCACCGGCTTGCCGGTGACGATCGAGCCCACGATCGCCAGCACGTAGCCGGGGTAGATGCCGACCTTGCCGCCGAAGCCGCCGCCGATGTCGGGCGAGATGACCCGGATCTTGTGCTCCGGCAGGCCGGCGACCAGCGCGTAGACCGTGCGGTGCGCGTGCGGCGCCTGCGTGGTCGAGTAGATGGTCAGTTTGCCGGTGACCTTGTCGAAGTCGGCCACGGCGCCGCAGGTCTCCAGCGGCGACGGGTGGACCCGCGGGTACAGCACGTCCTCGGCCACGACCACCTCGGACTCGGCGAAGACCCGCTCGGTCTTCTCCGCGTCGCCGGCGCTCCAGTCGAAGATGTGGTTGTCGGTCTTGCCCTCCTTGTCGTCCCGGATGACCGGGGCGCCCGGGGCGAGGGCCTGCTTGGCGTCCGCCACGACCGGCAGCGGCTCGTACTCGACCTCGATGAGCTCGAGCGCGTCCCGCGCGATGTAGTGGTTCTCGGCCACGACGAAGGCGACTTCCTGGTTCTGGAAGCGGACCTTGTCGGTGGCCAGGACGGCCTGGGTGTCGTACGAGAGGGTCGGCATCCACGCCAGGCTCAGCGTCTCCAGCACCGCGCCGGTGATGACGGCCTTGACGCCGGGCAGGGCCTCGGCGGCGCTCGTGTCGATCGAGACGATCTTCGCGTGCGCGTACGGGCTGCGCAGGAACGAGCCGTGCAGCATGCCGGGCAGCTGGACGTCGTCGACGTAGTTGCCCTTGCCGCGCACGAACCGCGCGTCCTCCTTGCGGTGCATGCGCCCGAAGCCCATGGGCGTCGGGTTCTCGGTGACGGTCACGCGTCCGCTCCTTCCTTGGCCGGGTGCTCGGCGGCCCACCGCACGGAGCGCACGATGTTCTCGTAGCCGGTGCAGCGGCACAGCTGGCCCGAGATGGCCTCGCGGATCTCCGGCTCCGACG
>NZ_JBEXCY010000128.1:0-32064 GCF_040605515.1 Dactylosporangium sp. NPDC005572
CCGCGCCATGGCCGACCAGGCCCGCACCATCCGCATCCCGGTGCACATGGTCGAGGTCATCAACAAGCTCGGCCGCATCCAGCGCGAGCTGCTCCAGGACCTGGGCCGCGAGCCCACCCCGGAGGAGCTGGCCAAGGAGATGGACATCACGCCGGAGAAGGTGCTGGAGATCCAGCAGTATGCCCGGGAGCCCATCTCGCTCGACCAGACCATCGGCGACGAGGGTGACAGCCAGCTCGGCGACTTCATCGAGGACTCCGAGGCCGTCGTGGCGGTCGACGCCGTGTCGTTCTCACTCCTGCAGGACCAGCTCCAGCAGGTGCTGCAGACGCTCTCGGAGCGCGAGGCGGGCGTGGTCCGGCTGCGCTTCGGCCTCACCGACGGCCAGCCGCGCACGCTGGACGAGATCGGCCAGGTGTATGGGGTGACCCGCGAGCGCATCCGGCAGATCGAGTCCAAGACCATGTCCAAGCTGCGCCACCCGTCCCGCTCCCAGGTGCTGCGCGACTACCTGGACTGATGTTCGCTTTCAGCGGATCCGGGCTGTCCCTTTTGGGGCAGCCCGGGTGTGTTTCGGGTCACGGTGGGCATTACAAGGCTGTGGCGCCGCGCCAACCCACTTGTGATCGCAGCCGGGTCGCGATAGGAAGGGCTGGCGGGGGTGCGATCGACCCCCGCGAGGCTCGACGGAAATGTGACATCGGTCCCGCACAGCAACTGGGAACGATGTCGGGCAACCTGGTGTTGAACCAACTGTGAACGACGCAAGGAAGCGTTCGTCGGTGACGATCAGAGGAGGAAGGCGATGACCCCGACTCTCACGCCGCCGCCGGAGACGGCAGCGCCCCCCGCCGCCGATGAACGGTGCGACCGCTGCAACGCGGCAGGGAAACTTCGGGTCAGGCTCGCCGAGGGAGGCGACCTGATCTTCTGTGGACATCACGCCAACAAGTACGCTGACGAGCTGGTCAAGATTGCGGTTGAGGTAGCCGTCGCCCCGGACTTCACGTGGCGCGGGACCGAGCTTTCAGCCAGCTGACCTAATACCAGCACCGCCGCAGGGCGCCTCTCGGGGCGTCCTGCGGCCTTTTCGTGTCCAGCCGCACCGCGCCGGCCACCGAGCCGCCCCCATGATCATGGGAACGATATGGCTGTCATGGCAGCCAGAAACTTCCCACGATCATGGCCTATCGCCCGCGACTCGCGGAGTCGGCCGACAATTCTGGGCGACATTTCCGAAATGTCGCCCAGAATGGACCCGGCAACGCAGTCCGGACCTCGCATAAGCGACATTTCAGAAATGTCGCTCGACTTACAGCGTCTGGACCGTGGCTATGCGCTCTTCCAGCTGCTCGATCGTGGCCTGGGCGCTGGGCGGGCCGCCGCACAGGCGGCGGAGCTCGGCGTGGATCTTGCCGTGCGGCAGGCCCGTGCGGTGATGGTGGGCCGCCACCAGCGTGTTCAGCTGGCGGCGGAGCACGATGCGGCGCTCGCCGGCTGTGCGGGGCTGCGGCACCACCGGGGCGGGCTCCGGGGCGGCCTCCGCCGTCGCGCCCCGGCGCTTCGCGGCGGCCAGCTGCTCGGCCTGCCGCTTCGAGAGCAGCGCCGAGACCTGGTCGGGGGTCAGCAGGCCGGGCAGCCCGAGGTACTCCTCCTCCTCGGCCGTCCCCGTCTGCGCCGGGATGCCGAAGGTCGCGCCGTCGAAGATGACCTGGTCGAGCTCCGCGGTCGCCGAGAGCGCCTCGAAGCGCTTCTCCAGCTCGCCACTCGCATCCTCCTCGCGCTGGGCCCGGGCCAGCTCGTCGTCGTCGAAGCCCTCCTTCGTCTTGGGCTCGCCGAGGACGTGGTTGCGCTGGGCCTCCAGCTCGCTGGCCAGCTCCAGGAGGTGCGGGACGCTCGGGACGAAGACGGTCGCGGTCTCACCGGTGCGGCGGGCGCGGACGAAGCGGCCGATGGCCTGGGCGAAGAAGAGCGGGGTGGAGGCCGACGTGGCATACACGCCGACGGCCAGGCGGGGAATGTCGACGCCCTCGGACACCATCCGGACGGCGACCATCCAGCGCTCCTGCGACGCCGAGAAGGCGGCGATGCGGCCGGAGGCGCCGACGTCGTCGGAGAGGACGACGACCGCCTTCTCGCCGGTGACCTCGCCCAGGACCTTCGCATAGGCGCGGGCCGACTGCTGGTCGCTCGCGATGACCAGGCCGCCCGCGTCCGGCATGCCGCCGGCGCGGAGGTTCTGGAGGCGGGAGTCCGCGGCCCGGAGGACCTGCTGCATCCAGTCGCCGGTCGGGTCGAGCGCGGTCCGCCAGGCCTGCGCGATGAGGTCCTGGGTCATCGGCTCGCCGAGCCGGGCCGCCAGCTCGTCGCCGGCGGAGGTGCGCCAGCGCGTCTCCCCGCTGTAGGCGAGGAAGATCACGGGGCGCACGACGCCGTCCTGCAGTGCCTCGGAGTAGCCGTAGACCGTGTCGGCGCGGGAGCGTTGCAGGCCGTCGGTGCCGCGCTCGTACTGCACGAACGGGATCGGGTTCTCGTCGGAGCGGAACGGCGTCCCGGTGAGCATGAGCCGGCGCACGGCGGGCTCGAAGGCGGACTTGACCCCGTCGCCCCAGGAGCGGGAGTCGCCCGCGTGGTGGATCTCGTCGAGGACGACGAGCGTGCGGCGGGTGATCGTGCGCCGCTTGTGGACGGCGGGGGCGATGCCGACCTGCGCGTACGTGACGACGGTGCCGTGGAAGTCGGACGCCGCGTGGACGTCGGAGTTGCGGAACCCGGCGTCGAGGTCGATGCCGACCCGGGCGGCGGCCTCGGCCCACTGGGTCTTGAGGTGCTCGGTCGGGGTGACGACGGTCAGGTTGTCGATCGTGCCGTCACCGAACAGCTCGATCGCGACGCGCAGCGCGAACGTGGTCTTGCCGGCGCCGGGCGTCGCGACGGCCAGGAAGTCTTCGCGCTTGCCCCGCAGGTACTCCATGAGAGCCTTGCGCTGCCACACCCGGAGCGTCTGACCTTGTTGCACCACCGGACGCGGCGGCATGCGCACCCTCCCCCTGTAGCAAGCCACACGAAAACGCCCCCGGGTCTGGCGACCGCGAAGGCGTCCTACAGCTTAGTCGGCGCGGCCGGTCCACGGGCCGGCACGCGCCGAACGTCACGAACTCGAATCGTCGTTCTGGACGACGTTCTCGTAGATGTCCTTGCAGACCGGGCACACCGGGAAGCGGGTCGCGTCGCGTGACGGAACCCACAGCTTCCCGCACAGCGCCCGGACCGGAGTGCCGTTGACCATGGCCTCCATCATCTTGTCCTTCGGCACGTAGTGGGAGAACTTCTCGTGGTCGCCTTCGTCGTACCGGTAGTCGGTCTGCTCTTCGACGCGCTGGTCGGTGAGGGTCCCGCCACCGCTCTCGGGTGTCGTCGTCACGGGTCCAGTCTGCCAGGCGCGGCGCCGGAGGGCCCGTTCAGGCGGGGCTATCGTGGGCAGGTGATCAACCACGTCATCCGCTACGGCGCGCACGTCGCGACGGCCCAGGAGGCCGGCGCGCCGATCGTCGCCCTCGAGAGCACGATCATCTCGCACGGCCTGCCGCGCCCGGCGAACCTGACCGTGGCCAAGGAGATCGAGGCCACCGTGCGCGCCGCCGGCGCCGTCCCCGCGACGATCGGCATGATCCGCGGCGAGATCGTCGTCGGCCTCGACGAGGACGAGATCGCCCACCTCGCCGCCAGCGACGACGTCGTCAAGCTGTCGGTGCGCGACCTGGCGCCGGCGGCGGCCGCACGCAGGGACGGCGCCACGACGGTCGCCGCGACCTCCGCGGTGGCCGCGAAGGCCGGCATCCCGGTGTTCGCCACCGGCGGGCTCGGCGGGGTGCACCGCGGCGCGGCGAGCACGTTCGACGAGTCGGCCGACCTGACCGCGCTCTCCCGGCTGCCGATCGCGATCGTCTGCGCGGGCGTGAAGTCGATCCTCGACGTCGGCGCGACGCTGGAGCGGCTGGAGACGCTGGGGGTGAGCGTCGTCGGGTACGGCACGCGCCGCTTCCCCGGCTTCTACCTCACCGACAGCGGGTTCGACCTCGACTGGTCGGTGGACGACCCGGAGGGCGTCGCCGGGATCCTCCGGGCGGCCCGCGCCCACGACGTGCACGGCGGGGCGCTGGTCGTCGCCAACCCGCTGCCGGCGGACGAACAGCTCGACCCCGCGCTGCACGACCGGGTGCTGGCCGAGGGCCTGGCCGGGCTCGAGCGCGAGGGAGTGACCGGCAAGGACGTCACCCCGTACCTGCTGAGCCACTTCCACGAGGCGACCGAGGGCCGCAGCCTCGACGTCAACGTCCGGATCATCCTGCGCAACGCCGACCTGGCCGCCCGCATCGCCGCCGCCCTGTGACCGTCGTCGTGATCGGTGACGTGGTCACCGACATCCTGACCGTCCACGAGGGACCGCTCGCGATCGGCTCCGACACGATCGCGAGCGTGCGGATCAGCGGCGGCGGCTCGGCCGCCAACACCGCGGCCTGGCTCGCGCACGCCGGCCAGGCGGTGACGTTCGCGGGGGTGGCCGGCCAGGACGAGCCGGGCGACGCGCGCCTCGCCGAGCTCCACGCCGCCGGGGTCGCCACGTCGGTCCGCCGGGTGCCGGGCCGGCCGACGGGAACGGTCGTCGTGCTGACCTCGGACGCGGAGCGCACGATGTTCACCGACCGGGGCGCCAACCGCCTGCTGTCGCCGGACGACGTCGACCGCGCGCTGGCCACGCCGGGTGCGCGGCACCTGCACCTGTCCGCCTACGTGCTCTTCGACGCCGACTGTGCGCCGGCCGGGCGCCACGCGCTCGCGGAGGCCCGCCGGCGGGGCCTGACCACCAGCCTGGACGCCGCCTCGGCCGCTCCATTGCAGCGGGCGGGTTCCGCGGTACTGCCATGGGTCGATCTTCTCCTGGCCAACCTGGACGAGGCGGTCGTCATCGCGGGCCGTCCCGGGGACCCGGCGGAGCTCGCGCCGGCGCTGCTCGCGCACGCGGGTGAGGCGGTGGTGAAATCCGGCCCGGGCGGCGCGACCTGGGTCGGCCCGGGCGCGGCGCCGGTCCACGTCGCCGGCGTCCACGTGCCGGAGGTCGTCGACCCGACCGGCGCGGGTGACGCGTTCGCGGCCGGTTACCTGGCCGCCCGCCTCGCCGGCGCCGACCCCGCCACGGCCCTCCACGCGGGCAACGAACTCGGCGCCCGAGCGGTGTCGAAACTCGGCGGCCGCCCGTAGCGCCTAGTCGACGTCGATGACCTTGTGCTCGCGCTCGGACAGCGCGTGGGACGGGTCGGGGTGGGACGTCGGCGCCTTGTGCAGGCGGTTGCGGAGCTGGTGCTCGGGGCGCGGCGCCTTGTCGTTGGCCAGCAGGACGGCTGCCCACGGCAGGAACACCGCGCCCACCAGGCACAGCGTCACCCAGAGCCAGAGCAGCGGGGGCCGGGCCGCGACCAGGATGGCCGCGACCACGATGCACGCCGCGCGCAGGAGCATCATCAGCACGTAGCGCACTTCACGCGCGCGAAGCTCCTGCTCGGGGCTCGTCGCCGCGTCAGTGATCAGCTGCGGTCGCTCCCTGCGTGCCATGCTCCCGAGTCTGCCACGCCAGGCTCCCGGGTGGGATGCCAGGTGTGCTCAGCCGTCGGTGGGTTTTACCGGCGCCGCACCGGCCCCGACCCCGACGGCACCCTGCTCGCGCTGGGTGGTGCCGGTCGCCAGCAGGTCGCGGATCTCGGTGAGCAGCCGGACCTCGTCGCTGGGCGCCGCCGGCTCCGGCTCGATGCCCCGCTTGCGCCGCTCGGCGAGCTTGTTCATCGGCAGGACGATCAGGAAGTACACGGTCGCCGCGGTGAGCAGGAAGGTGACCACCGAGTTGACGAAGCCGGGCCAGTTGAGCACCTGGTCACCGAGCTTGACGCCCTGCGCCTTGTCGTCGACGCCGATGCCGCCGGTGAGCTTGATCAGGGGCTGAAGAAAGCCCTCGGTGAAGGCCGTCACGACGCCGTTGAAGGCGGCACCGATGACGACGGCGACGGCAAGCTCGATGACGTTGCCGCGCGAGATGAAGTCCCTGAATCCCTTGAGCACGTAGGCACCCTACGACCGCCGGCGCGGGTGTGCACTATGCGTCGGGTGTGTCGGGTGACGGCACCTGTCGTCGGCACCGTCGACGTCGACCCGTCCACACTGGACGGCGTCCAGGTGACGGCCCTGGAGGGCTAGCCCTTGGCCTTGGCGGCGGCCTTCACCGACTGCTTGAACTCGCGCACCTTGGCCAGCGACTCGGTGTCGGTGATGTCGGCGACCGACCGGTGCGAGCCGACCTCCCCGTACGCGCCGGCGGACTCGCGCCAGCCGTCGGGCTGCACGCCGTACTGCTTGCCGAGCAGCGCGACGAAGATCTGCGCCTTCTGCTTGCCGAACCCGGGCAGCGCCCCGACCCGCTTGAGCAGCTCACCCCCGGTCTCCACCCCGTCCCAGAGCCCTTCCGCCGCGCCGCCGTAGCGCTCGACGAGCACCTGGCAGACCTCCTGCACCCGGGCCGCCATGGCCTTCGGGAACCGGTGCAGCGCGGGCGTCCGCCCGAAGATCTCCACCAGCGCCTCGGGGTCGAACCCGGCCAGCTCCACGGCGCTCGGCTCATGCCCGAGCCGCTCCGCGAGCACGTAGGGCGACGAGAAGGCCTTCTCGAGCGGCACCTGCTGATCCAGCACCATCCCGATCAACAGCGCGAGCGGGCTGCGCGTGAGGTACTCGTTGGCGGCATCGTCAATCGGCAACGTCATGGCCATGACGACATCCTGCCCGCGGGGCGCCCCGATCGTCACCTGTTTCCCGGTAGCTCACGACTACGCTTGGGGCACACGAGGCTGGAGGTGACATGGCGACGCTCGAGCGACCCCGCATCGAACAGCGCACTCCGGAAGACCTGGTTCGTGACGTCCAGCGCGGTGTGGTGCGGATCCCCCAGTTCCAGCGGGGGTTCAAGTGGGAGGCGGGCGACGTCGTCAAGCTGTTCGACAGCATTCTCCGCGGGTTCCCGATCGGCAACCTCCTGCTGTGGCGACGCCCCGCACCCGCTCAGGTGCTCCACGTCGGGCCGTTGACCATCGAGGCACCAGAGCTCGACTCGGCCCTGTGGGTCGTCGACGGCCAGCAACGCATCACCTCGCTCGTCGGCGCCCTGATCGCCGCCCACACCGCCACGGACCTGCGCTTCCGGGTGCACCTGGACCTGGACACCGGCGAGTTCCACACCGCGGGCACGCGGCAGCAGCCGCCGAACGCCTGGATTCCGGTCAGCTTCCTGCTCGACACCGCGACCCTGCTGCGCTGGATGCGGGAGAACGGCGAGTGGCTCTCGGACGATCAGCTCAAGCTGGCGGACCTGGCGGCGAAAGCGATCCGGGAGTACCAGATCCCCACGTACGTGGTGACCACCGACGACGAGAAGCCGCTGCTGGACATCTTCACCCGGATGAACAATGCCGGGAAGCGGCTCACGAAGGCCGAGATCTTCCAGGCCCTGCACTCCCAGACCGCCGGCGACGCGCCGATGACCCTGGCGGCGATCGGCCGTGGGCCGGCCGATCTTGGCTTCGGCGCGTTCGACGACCAGCTCGTGCTGCGCTGCGTGCTCGCGTACCGCGGTGGCGACATCTTCCGCACCGACTTCGCAGACGAGTTCGAGTCGGCCGAGGAGCAGGCCGAGACGTTCGGCGCGTTGGCCGCGAACCTGCGGGACGTGGTGGCGTTCCTACGAGGCGTGGCCGAGATCCCGCACGTGAAGTTACTGCCGTACTCCAACGTGGTCCCGGTGCTCGTCCGTTTCGTCCGGCTGCACGGTGCCCCGGAGGGCCGTGCGGCGACGCTGTTGCGGCGGTGGGTCTGGCGCGCCGCGGTGGCCGGCACCCGTGCGCGCGGCCAGAGCGTCGCCGACATGCGCGGGCAGATCAGCGCCGTGAAGCGATCGGATCCGGTGGCGGCGGCCAGCGCCCTGCTCGAGCGGGTGCCCGCAGACACCCGCTTCACCGCCGAGCTTGACAAGGTGCACTTCAACCAGGCGATGGCCAAGATCAACGTGCTCTGCCTCTGGTCCGCCGAGCCGCGCGAGCCCGCAACCGGCACACCGGTCGACATCGCCCGGCTACTGGACGAAGGCAGCCCGCTCCGGCCGATCTTCGAGGGCACGGAGCCCGCCCTGGCCGGCACGATCGCCAACCGCGTCATCGCCGCCCAAGGTCCGGCCGCGACACTCCGGAAGGAACTGGCCGCGGCATCGCCGGAGGTGGCCGAGAGCCACCTGCTCGACCGGACGGCCCAGACGCTGCTGGCCGGGCCGTCACCCGCCGCGTTCCTCGAACGGCGCGCCGCCGCCCTGACCGCCGCGTTCGAGCGACACGTCGACCGCATGGCGGAGTGGGGGGCACGCGACGGCCGGTCGATCGCCGATCTGCTGAGGACGGGCTGAGTGACGACGACGGCGGAGGTCCGCCTCCACGGGCGGCACGTCGGGCTCCTGCGTTACAACAAGGGGGGCGCCGAGTTCGCATACGAGGACGATCTCGCCGACCCGGATCACCGCACGCTCGGGCAGATCTTCGAGGACGACCCGCGGGCGTTGCGCCGGGTGAGGACAGGCGTTCCCGACTGGTTCGCGAACCTGCTGCCCGAAGGCGCGCTCCGCCGGCAGATCATCCGTGAGCTGGGCGGTGGCAACATCGGTAACTTCACCCTGCTGTTGAAGCTGGGCGCCGACCTGCCCGGTGCCGTCACGGTCCATTCGGACACCTTGCCGGACGACGACGTGGCCTCGGACGCGCCGCGCGACCTGCCGGACCATCCGCTTCGGCACTCGCTCGCCGGGGTACAGCTGAAGTTCTCCGTCGCCACCGACCGCCTGACCTCGCGGGTGAGCGGAGCTGGCGGCTGGTGGATCGTCAAGCTGCCCGACCGGACGTTCCGCGACCTGCCCGCGAACGAGTACCTGACGATGAGATGGCTGGCCGCGATCGGGTGCGACGTGCCGGCGGTCGACCTCGTGGCCGCGAAGGACATCGCGGGCATCCCGGAAGGGCTGGCGGACCCGGCCGAACGGCTCTACATCATCGAGCGGTTCGACCGGACGCCGGCAGGGCGGGTCCACGTCGAGGATTTCGCGCAGGTCGCGGACGTCGGCCCGATGTTCAAGTACGGCGAGCCCGGCCAGTCCTACGACGGCCTCGGCGCGGCGGTCGCCCGCTTGTGCGGTCCGGCGGCGTACTTCGACTTCATCCAGCGGCTGGCCGCAATGATCGTGATCGGCAACACCGACGCCCATCTCAAGAACTGGGCACTGCGCTACGCCGACGGACGCACGCCCGGCCTCGCGCCCGTGTACGACTTCCACTCACTGACCATCTACAGCCAGTACCGGTACCAGCCGCTCTCGTTGAGCATCAACGGCCAGAAGGCCCCCAACGGCATCACGCTGGACGACTTCCGGCGGATGGCAGAACGGATCGGCGAGGACCCCGAGGCGACGGCGCGGGTCGTCGGCGACACCGTCGAGCGGATGCGGGCCGCCTGGGACGATGAGCTCCTGGACGAGGCGCGCGGGCGGTTCGAGCCGCTGGCCAGGCACTACGCGGAGCGGCTGCGCTCGCTGCCGATCAGCACGGGGCCGACGGGCGGGTGAGGGAACCCGCGAGGAGTGCTGGCCGGGCACGGTGCGCAGCTCTCGTTGCCGAGTGGGCCGGGCGGCGGAGGGCCGGGTTCAGGCGGGGGCCGGCCTGAGGAAGTGCTTCGTCATCTCGGCGAAGAGGGCGAAGCGGTCGGTCATGTCCTGGGACGGGTCGAGCAGCCACTGGATCTGCAGGCCGTCCATCACCGCCAGGACGAGCGACGCCAGGGTCTCCGCGTCGGCGTCGCCGCGGAAGGCGCCGCCGGCCTGGCCGCGGCGGATCGCTTCCGCGGTGCCGGTGCGGATGCGCCCGTAGCGGTCGGCGAAGTACCGGTGGGCGGGGTGGCCGTCGCTCACGCTCTCGCCGACGAGGACCGTGAACAGCTGCACCAGCTCCCGGTTCGTCGCGTTGCGGTCGACGATTCCCTGGAGCGCGTCGAGGGCCGCGGGGCCGCCGCGGTGCCACCCCTCGGTGCCGTCCAGCAGCGCGGCGCCCTCGCGGTCGCGCTCCTCCAGCACGGCCAGGAGCAGCGACTCCTTCGTCGGGAAGTGGTGCAGCAGCCCGGGCTGGGTCAGGTCGGCGGCGGTCGCCACGGCGGCGAGGGGGCCGCCCCGGTAGCCGTCGCGGGCGAAGACCGATGTCGCCGCGCGCAGGATGGCGTCGCGAGCCCGCGCGCCGCGGGCGGACGAGGACGGGCGCTTGGTCGACCGGGGCATGCGATCACTGTACGGGAAGCGCTCTCCCAACCGATTTGTACGAAATTTCGGACACCGCCGCCCACTGTTACACAATCGCAACAATGCGACTTTCCCGAGTGGGCGGTAGGGATCGACAGCACCGCCACCAGCGGTTTCCCGAGGTCGACTTTTGCTGAGATCGAGCAAAGTTCGGCTCGGCAAGACCTTTCTTTCGGTTGAGCGCCCAACTACCTTCTGCGACACGCACAAACGGCGGCCCGCGGCAAACGGGCCGGTTCCGGGACGTATCGGCGGCGTCCCGACCCATCTTTCCCTGCCTGGACGCTCACCTGACACGGAAGTGGATCTCTCATGCGCCAAGAACCCAGCATCACCCGCCGCCGCCTGCTCGGCAGGTCCGCCGCCGCCGCGGCGGCCATCAGCGCCGCCGGCCTCCCGGTGTTCGCCACCGGCACCCCGGCCCTCGCCCACAACGGCGGCGACAACAACGGCGACGGGAAGCGGCTGAAGGTCGAGCCGCTCGTGCCCGCGAAGAACCGCGGCATCATCCTGTTCAGCGTCCGGGACCGGATCGGCGCCGCCCCGGACGACAGCGGCATCCCGTACGGCTTCGAGCGCGTCCTCGCCCGCCTGGCCGAGATCGGCTACAAGGAGATCGAGTTCGCCGGCTACAACCAGCACACCAGCATCCTCGGGCGGCAGATCACGCCGGCCGAGATCCGCAAGATCCTCGACGACAACGGGCTCGTCGCGAACGGCACGCACACCCAGATCAACGCGGCCACCTTCGACCAGCAGCTCGACATCGCCGAGACGCTCGGCATGAAGAACATCGGCACCGGCTCCGACCCGGCGAACAGCGTGTACACGTCGGACTGGGACACCGCCGCCGACCTGTGGAACGAGCTCGGGCGCAAGGCCGCCAAGCGCGGGATGCGGCTGTACACCCACAACCACGACGCCGCCTACAGCTTCCTGCTGGACAGCGGGCCGCTCGACGCGAACGGCAAGCCGACGCGCTCGTCCGGCAAGCGGCGCCTGGAGTATTTCTTCGACAAGACCGACCCGCGGTATGTCTTCTTCGAGATGGACATCTACTGGGCGCACGTCGCCCGGTACAAGCACCAGAAGTACACCGACAAGTGGGGCCGCGAGCAGACCGACCTCTTCGACCCGATCATCACCGTGGCCGAGCGGACCAAGCGGTTCCCGCTGTTCCACGCCAAGGACGGCAACAAGAACACGACGCTGCCCAACGGCTACGAGATGACGCCGCTCGGCGAGGGCGACATCAACTTCCAGCAGTTCTTCCAGACCATCGGCGAGCAGGACTTCCACCACGCCAACTGGGAGCAGGACACGGCGCCCGGCGGCACCGCCGCGCCCGGCCAGTCGCTGGACTTCGCCGGGCTGAGCTACACGAACCTGTCCGAGCTCACGATCTACAAGCAGCGCTGACCGCCATGCGGCGCTTCCTGGCCGTACTGCTCGGGGCCGCGCTGGTCGTTCTCGGCGCGCCCGCGGTCGCCTACGCAAGCAAGGGCGGCAGCTACAACGTGCTCGTCTTCACCAAGACCGCCGGCGTCCGGCGGGCCTCCATCCCCGACGGCGTCGACGCCATCCAGCGGCTCGCCCGCACGAACGGCTTCAAGGTCACGGTCACCCAGGACGCGGGCGCGTTCACGACCGCCAACCTGGCGAAGTTCCGCGCCGTCGTCTTCCTCAACACCACCGGCGACGTGCTGAACGCGGCCCAGGAGACCGCGTTCGAGCAGTACATCAGGCAGGGCGGCGGCTGGATCGGCGTCCACGCCGCGGCCGAGACCGAGCCGGACTGGCCGTTCTACCAGAGCCTGGTCGGCGCCCGGGTCTCCGGCGCGTCGGTGGGCGCCGGCGTGGTCGACGTCGCCGACCGGGCGCACCCGTCCACGAAGGACCTGTCGCGGAAACTGCCGCTCACCGAGGAGTGGTACGACTTCACGGCCAACGTCCGCGGCAGCGCGCACGTGCTCGCCACCCTCGACGAGGCCGACCGGTCCGACCACCCGATCGCGTGGTGCAAGGACTACCAGGGCGGGCGCTCGTGGTACACCGGAATCGGCCACACCAGCGGCTCCTATCGCAACCCGCAGGTCCAGCGCCACCTGCTCGGCGGCATCGCGTGGGCGGCCGGGGCCACCGCGGGCGACTGCGGCGCGACGGTCGTCGGCAACTACGAGAAGGTCACGCTCAACGACGAGCCGGGCGAACCGATGTCGCTCTCCGTCCTGCCCGACGGCCGGGTGCTGCACAACACCCGCGGCGGCGAGGTCCGGCTCTACGACCCGAAGACCGGCGCCAGCCCGGTCATCACGACGATTCCGGTGTACCAGCACGACGAGGACGGCCTGCAGTCCGTCACCGTCGACCGCGACTTCGCGCGGAACCGCTGGGTCTACCTGTACTACGCGCCGCCGCTCAGCACCCCCGTGGACAACCCGGCCACGCCCGGCGTCAACGAGGGCGACGCGCCGGCGACCAGCACGGACCCCACCGTGTGGGACAAGTTCAAGGGGTACAACCAGCTGTCCCGCGTGAAGTTCGTCGAGACGCCCACGCCGCACCTGGACATGTCGACCGAGCAGCAGATCCTGCGCGTCGACACCGACCGGGGCATCTGCTGCCACGTCGCCGGTGAGGTCAAGTTCGACGGGAAGGGGCTGCTGTACCTCGTGACCGGCGACGACACCAACGCGGGCGGCTCCGACGGGTACACCCCGATCAACGAGTCGCCGACGCAGGGTCCCGGCTACGACGCCCAGCGGTCCGCGGGCAACACCAACGACCTGCGCGGCAAGCTGCTGCGGATCAAGGTCGGGGCCGACGGGCGGTACTCGGTCCCGCCGGGGAACCTCTTCCCGGAGGCGCAGGACAAGGACAACAAGACCCGGCCGGAGATCTTCCTCATGGGCCTGCGCAACCCGTTCCGGTTCGACGTCGACGACCGCGGCACGGTGTACGTCGGCGACTACTCCCCCGACTCGCGCGTGCCCGACCCGGCGCGCGGGCCCGAGGGCACCGGCCGCTGGTTCGCCACCGACGAGGCGGGCAACTACGGCTGGCCGTACTGCTACTCCCCGGACCTGGCGTACGTGGACTTCGACTTCGTCACGCGCACGTCGGGTGCGAAGTTCAACTGCGCGGCGCCGGTGAACGACTCGCCGCGCAACACCGGCCGCAGCGTGCTGCCGAAGGTCGCGCAGCCCGACTTCTGGTACACCTACGAGGCCCGCACGCCGTGCCCGGCCGGGCTGTCGTGCGACTTCAAGTGGCCCGTCATCGGCACCGGCGGCGTCGGGCCGCACGGCGGGCCGGTCTACAACTACGACAAGCGCCTCGCGTCGCCGACGAAGTTCCCGGAGTACTACGACAACGCCGTCGCCTTCGGGGAGTTCACCCGCGACAAGATCTTCATGATGCGCACCGACGGCCGGGGCAACCTCGTCGGCGTCGAGCAGCTCCTGCCCGGGTTCGTCTTCGACAACCCGATGGACCTGGAGTTCGGCCCTGACGGGCAGCTGTACCTGCTGGAGTACGGCGACGGCTTCTTCCGGGCCAACCCGGACGCGCAGCTGTCGGTGATCCGGTACGTCAAGGGGACCCGCTCGCCGGTCGCGTCGCTCGTCGCCACGCCGACGTCCGGCCAGGCACCGCTCACCGTCCAGTTCGACGGCAGCGGCTCCTACGACCCCGACCCGGGCGAGTCGATCTCCTACGCCTGGGACTTCACGAGTGACGGTACCGTCGACAGCTCCTCACCGACGGCCTCGTTCACGTACACGGCCAATGGCGTCTACACGGCGAAGCTGACCGTGACCGACTCCACCGGCAAGACCGCGGTGCTCACCCGGTCGATCAGCGTCGGCAACACGGCACCGACCGTCACGGTCACCACGCCGATCGGCGGCAGCTTCTTCAACTGGGGCGACCAGGTGCCGTTCACGATCACCGTCACCGACCCCGAGGACGGTCCGATCGACTGCGGCCGGGTCACGGTCACGTTCGTGCTGGGCCACGACGACCACGGCCACGGCGACGCCTCCACCACCGGCTGCACGGGCGTGCTGCCGACCCCGGCGGACGGCGCCGACCACGCCGGCGGCTACCTGTACGGCGGCATCAGCGCCAGCTACACCGACCTGGGCGGCGGCGGCCAGCCGGCGCTGACCACGGTCGGCCAGACGATCATCCAGGTGCGCCGCCAGCAGGCGGAGCACGCCAAGGTGCAGACCGGCGTGACCACCGCCAACACCAGTGACACCGGCGGCGGCCTGCACGTCAACGCCATCGACCCGGGCGACGCCATCGCCTTCGAGCCGATCAACCTGGGCGGCGTCAGCACGGTGACGCTGCGGCACTCCGGCGGCTCGGCGGCCACGGCCGGCACCCCGCGGGCGGTCGTCGAGCTGCGGCTCGACAGCCCGACCGGCCCGGTCGTCGCCACCGCGACGCTGAACGCCACGACCGGCAACAACGACTGGACCAGCACGGCGGTCCCGGTCGCCCAGCCGGCCGGAAGCCACCGGCTCTACGTCGTCTTCGCGGCCGCACCCGGCGGTCCGGCGACGTCGCTGGTCAACCTGAACTGGCTGGAGTTCAACGTCTGACTCACGTCAGGGGCCGTGCCCGAAACCGGCACGGTCCCTGACAATTTCCGGCAGTTCACCGAGCATCGGGTCAGTACGTTGGTCCGATGCTCGGGACCGCCGCCTTCAAGACCGTCGCCGTGAGAGCCGCTCTGACGTGGACGGTGTTCGTCATCGCCGCCGTCGTGTCGTCGGTGCTCGTCCTGCTGCGGCCGATCGGGCAGCGCCTCTCCGACCTGCACATCTACTACGGCGCCGCCTCCACCGTGAACGCCGGTCGGCCGCTGTACTCCTACGTCGCCGAGAACGGCGGTCCGTTCACGTACCCGCCGTTCGCGGTCCTGCTCTTCCGGCCGTTCACGCTGCTGCCCGAGGGCGCGGTGCAGTTCGTCTGGCTGGTCGCGACCTGCCTCGCGGTCGTCGCCATCGCCCGCGCGGTCGGCCGCGGCCTGGGTGCCGGGCCGCTGGCGGTGGCCGCGATGGCCTGCGCACTGCTCGTCTCGGCGCCCGTGCAGAGCAACCTGCGCTTCGGTCAGGTGAGCATCTTCATCGTCCTGCTGGCCCTGGTCGACGCGATGAACCTGGTCCCTTTGCGGTACCGCGGCATCCTCGTCGGGGTCGCGGCGGCCATCAAGCTGACGCCGCTGCTCTTCGTCGTGTACTTCCTGTTCACCCGCCGCTACAAGGACGCCGCCCGGGCGCTCGGCGCGTTCGTCGCCTGCGCGCTGCTCGCGGCGCTGGTGCTGCCGGCGGACTCGTGGCGGTACTGGACCGGCACCATTCTCCAGACGTCGCGCATCGGCGACCTCGCCTCGCTCGGCAACCAGTCCGTCCACGGCATGCTCCTGCGGGTCGGGGTCTCCCCCGCCGCACTGCCCCTGATCTGGGCCGGGCTCATCGCGGTGATCTGCGGCCTCGCGCTGCTGCGGGCGCGCAAGCTGCAGGCCTCCGGCGACCACGTGCGCGCCGCCGTCCTCGTCGGCTGCGCCACCGTCGCCGCCTCGCCGGTGTCGTGGACGCACCACCAGGTGTGGACGGTGCTCGCCGCGATGCTGCTGGTGGCCACGGAGGGGGCGTGGCGGCGGGCCGCCGGGTGGGTGCTGCTCGCGGTCATGACGCTGTCGTTCGGCGCGGTGCTGCGTGGGATTTCGACGTACCCCGGGTGGCAGTTCCTGCTGGAGAACGCGCGCTCGATCGGGCTGGTGCTGGTGTGCCTGGCGGGCTTCGGCGGCGCGGCGGTCGTGAGCGCGCGGCGCGGCCGGACCGCGGTGGCGTTCGTGGCGGCGGCGCTGGTCGTGCTGGCCCTGACGCCGCTGCCGGCGGGCGCGGACCCGACCTTCAAGGCGTACTCGGCGGGGGACCTGACGAACCCGCGGTACTTCTACTTCAGCGCCGACCCGCTGCCCGGCGAGCCGGTGCGGTTCCTGGTCCGGCGGGAGAAGACCAAGGTCCGGGTCAACGGCGTGGCCGGCGACTCGGTGGCGGGGCTGCGCTTCACCTCGGCCCCCGGTGGGCTGGCCCGCACGGTACCGCTGCTGTCGCTGGACTCCGGCATGCGGACGTTCTCGTTCCGCAGCGCGAACCTCGCGCACGGCCGCCTGGAGGCGCTGGCTCCGGACGGCGCGGTGGTCGCGGTGTACACCGAGTTCTAGCGCTTCATCTCCGCTCCGGTCTCCAGCACGGTCTTGAGGCCGGAGACCACCCGCGACCAGGTCTCGTCGCGCTCCGGGTCGGCGTCGCGGTCGAGGTCGTCGCAGGTCAGCGCGGCGCGGGTGAGGCCGGGCTCGACCTCGGCGACCTCCCAGGTGAGCCAGCAGTGGACCTCCTGCTCCCGGCCGGTGCCGGTGAACAGGCTGTGCACGAGCAGCTGCTCCGGTACGACATGGATGATCTCACCGTGCAGCGCGTCGGTGACCGGTCCGATGCTGGCCCTGTAGACGATCCTCTCTCCGGGCATGAACGCCGACTCGACGGCGCACCCTAAGTAGAACCGCCGGGTGATGTTCGGTTCGGTGAGCGCGCGCCACACCTGCTCGGCGGTCGCGGCGATGTACAGGCTGAACGTCTGGGTCCTCATGACAACCGATCCTCCGCACTCCGCTTGCCTCCGACTTGAGCTCCACTTGGCTCGGGCGCGATGATCGGCCACGTGGAAGAACTCATTGCAGCATTGGAAACGCAGGAGGAGCGGCTCCAGTTCAGCCGCTTCGACAACGACGACGCGTGGGCGCTGGGCTGCCTGCTGGTCGACCTGGCCCGCGACCGCGCCCTGCCGATCACGATCGACATCCGCCGCCACGGCCACCAGCTCTTCCACGCCGCCCTGCCGGGCACGGCCCCGGACAACGACCGCTGGATCGAGCGCAAGATCCGCGTGGTCGAGCGCCTGAACACGTCGTCGTACCTGGCCGGCCGCCGCCTGGCGGCAAAGGGCGCGAGCTTCGACGAGAGCTACGGCGTGAACCCAGCCGACTACGCCACTCATGGCGGCGCCTTCCCAATCCGCGTCCGCGACGTGGGCGTGGTAGGCGTGGTAACGGTCTCAGGCCTCCCCCAAGCCGACGACCACGCCCTGGTGGTAGAGGCCCTAACCCAGTTCCTAACTCGCTGACCCCCACCAAGCCGCGGCGGCTACATCCACCCTGATGCATCACTTCTGATACATCACTTCTGATGCATCAAAACGGATGAAAGCCACACCCACCAGAAAGCGGCACGACCCCAAACCGGCGCGCCCGGGCCCGGCGCGGCCCGGCGCGGCAGGCACAGTCCGGTACGGCACGGCCAACCCACCCACGACGGCCCGGCTGCATCCGTTTTGATGCATCAAAACTGATGCATCAACCCCGATCCAAGCCGCGCCACCGCGAGCGGCGCAATCGGGACCGACTCGGCGAGGGCCCGGCTCGACACGGACCGGCGCCCAGTGCCAACTCCGCACGTCCGGGTCGGACGCGACAATTACGCCCTCAGATTTGCCCAATCCGGGCAAATAGTCGCCGGCCTCGCGTGCCGCCCATGATCAAGGGAACTATGTGGTCGTCATGGCAGCCATATGTTTCCCTTGATCATGGGCGGCGGGTCCGTGATCACGGTTTGCGCAACGTGAGGCGAATGCCCGGGCCGCCGTTGGTCGTGGAGCCATGATCCATGGCGAGTTTTGGCTGCTATGACAGCCGGAAGTCGCCATGGATCATGGCGTCGGCCGGGGTGATCGCCAGGTTCGCGTGCAACGCGCAGCCTGCGCGCGGGTCGGTAGCAAACGTACGCGGGCGCCGGGTCGCGGGGTCTTGCCACGACGGCGGTGGCAGCGTCCGTGGCGCCGGGGCGAATGCACCGGCGCCACGAGCGCTGTCTGGCGGGAGCGACGGTCGTGCCTTGCACGGACCCGAGTCCCAAAGGACCGTCAGAGGCGTCTCGGGCCTTGATCCGGGCGGGTCGGTGACGTGGTGAAGATCGCGCTCGCGTGCAGGACCGCCAGGCCCACCGGGCGGGCCAGGACCGGGTTCAGGGACAGGGACGACAGCGTCGGCTGTTCGTCGACCAGGCGGCCGACGCGCAGCAGCAGGTCGGCCAGCGCGTCCAGGTCGACCGGGGCCGCGCCGCGGTAGCCGGTCAGCAGCGGGGCGGCTCGCGGGGCGCGGACCAGGGCGGCCGCGTCGCGGTCGGTCAGCGGGACCGGGCGCCAGGCCCGGTCGCCGAGCAGGTCGGCAGCTTCGCCGCCCAGGCCGAAGCCGACCACCGGGCCGAACGACGGGTCGTCGACCACCTCGACCACGCAGGCGACGCCCGGGGCGACCATCGGCTGGACCACCACCTCGACGCCGAGGCCGAAGAGGCGTTCCAGCTCCTGGTACGCCTCGTCGACCTGGGCCGGGGTCGACAGGTTGAGGCGGACCGCGCCCAGGTCGATCCGGTGGCGCCAGGGCTTCGTCGCCACCTTGAGGGCCACGGGGTGGCCGCACGCGGCGGCCGCCTCGGCGACCTGCGGGCCGGACGCCGCGCGGGACGGGACCACCGGGATGCCGTAGGCGGCCAGGAGCTCGTCGGCGTCCACATCGGACGTCGGGGCCAGGCGTTGGGCGATGGCGGTGCCGGCGGCGCTGTCGACGCCCGGTAACGGCGGGACGGTGCCGACCGGCTCGCGGCGCCAGGCCGCGTAGCGGGCGACGCGGCCGAGGGCGCGGACCGCCTCCTCGATGGCCGGGAACATCGGCAGGGCGGGCGGGTCGCCGTCGATGTAGGCGGGGGCGACGGTGAACGACGGGTCGGCGGGCATCACGACGGCCAGCGGGCGGGACGACTCCGCTGTCGACGTGCGCAGGAGTTCGGCGACGCCCAGCTTGTCGCCCTCGGCGAGGGCCGGTGCGTACGCGGCGACGACGGCGTCCACGGCCTCGTCCGCCAAGGCCTCGTGCACGGCCTGCACGAAGTCGACGTCGGAGACCGTCGGGCCGAGGTCGCGCGGGTAGCCGTCGGCGATGCGCAGGCCGGCGGCCGGGGCCTTGGCCACGGTGAGCACGCCGAGGGCGGCCGCGTTGGTGACCACGGCCACGCGGTCGCCGGGGGGCAGCGGCTGGCCGGCCACCAGCAGGCCCACGTCGAACAGTTCGGCGACCGTGTCGACCCGGATGACGCCCGAGTGGGCGAACAGCGCCGCCACGCCGCGGGCGTCGGGGCCGGTGGTCACCGCGTCGAGCGCGGGCGGGCGGACCGGACTGGCGACCGCGGCGACCGGCTTGCGGCGGGCCAGCTCCCGGGCGATGCGGGCGAACTTGCGCGGGTTGCCGAACGTCTCCAGGTACAGCAGGACGGCGTCGGTCTGCGGATCCTCCCGCCAGTACTGGAGGGCGTCGTTGCCGGACACGTCGGCCCGGTTGCCGGCCGAGATGAACGTCGACAGGCCGAGCCCGCGCCGGTCGGCCTCGGCGAGCAGCGCGGTGCCCAGCGCGGCCGACTGGCTGAAGAAGCCGACCCGGCCCTGCCGCGGCAGCAGCGGCGCGAGGGTGGCGTTCAGCCGGATGCCGGGGTCGGTGTTGGCGATGCCGAGGCAGTTCGGGCCGACGAGTCGCATGCCCTGGTCGCGGACCGCGCGCAGCAGGGCGGCCTGGGCCTGAGCGCCCTCCGGGCCCGACTCGGCGAAGCCGGCCGACACGACGACGAGCCCGTGGACGCCGGCGGCGGCGCAGTCCTCGATCACCGCCGGCACCGCGTCGGCGGGGACCGCGACGACGGCGAGGTCGGCGCCGCGCAGGGACCGCACGGCCGGGAGGCCGCCGATCGCCGGGGCGCTCGGATGGACCGGGATGATCTCGCCCGTGAACCCGGCGCCCTTGAGGTGGGCGAGCAGCGCGGCGCCGATGCCGGTGCCGTCGGAGCGGGCGCCGTACACGGCGACGGCGCGCGGGTTGAGCAGCCGGGCCAGCGAGCGGGCCTCGGCCTGCTGCTCGCGGGAGCGCTGGACCCGCATCGAGTCGGGCGTGGCCGCGATCGGGAACCACAGGTGCACGACGCCGTCGGCGAACTGGCGCTCGATGCGGAACCCGGCCGCCATGAACACCCGCAGCATGGCCTGGTTGATCGGGAGGACGTCCGCCTCGAACTCGGTGATGCCGACGGTGCCGGCGGCCGCCACGAGATGCTCGATGAGCACCGAGCCGATCCCACGGCCCTGGTGGGCGTCCTCGACGACGAACGCGACCTCGGCCTGGTGCGACTGCGCGCCGAGCCGCTCGTACCGCCCGACGGCGATCAGCTCCCCGGCGTGCTCCACGACGAACGCCTCGCGGTCGTGGTGGTCCACGTTGACGAAGCGGTCCAGGTCGCGCTGGGGGATCCGGGGGTACGCCGAGAAGTAGCGCATGTATCGCGTCCGCTCGGAGAAGCGGCCGTGCAGCGCGACGATGCGGTCGGCGTCGTCGGGCCGGATCGGTCGCAAGTGGACGGTGGTGCCGTCCGAGAGCAGGACGTCCGCGGCCCGGATCGGTGTTTCGTTCACGATCCCCATGCTGCCACCATCGGGGAGGTACGGTGTCGGTCATGATGCTGACCCCGGCGGAGGTGCAGGCCGTCCGGTTCCCCAAGGCGCCGTTCGGCAAGCGCGGCTACGACGAGGACGAGGTCGACGAGTTCCTCGACGTGGTCGCCCAGACCCTGATCGCGTTGCACGATGAGCTTGCCTCCCTCCGGGCGAGCGCCTCTCCGGACACGTCGTTCGGCACCTCGACGGCCGCCGAGAGCGCCATGCTGGCCGAGCTGGACCAGATCAAGCAGCGCCTGACCCGCATCGAGGCCGTCGTCCGCACCTGACCCCGGTCAGTCGCGCGGGTCGTGCGGGTCGAGGCCGAAGAACGGGAACGTCAGGCGGCGGGTGGCCATGATCGCGCGGTCGACCGCGTCGGGCGTGTCGCCGGGTACCCACGAGTCCCACGTCGCCGGGCTGCCGTCCGTCATCGTGGACGGGACCGTGTGGGACGGCCTCCGGGAGCGGGCCAGGGAGCGCCACTCGTCCGGGGTCGCGAGCTGCGGGTCCAGCGCGTCGCCGGTGACGACCGCCAGCAGGTGGGTCCAGGCCCGCGGCACGCACTCGACGAGCGCATACCCGCCGCCGCCGCTCGCCACCCACTTGCCGCCGGCGACCTCGGTCGCCAGGTCGCGCAGGGCTAAGTACGCGGCGCGCTGGCCGTCGACGGTCAGGCGGAGGTTCGCGAGGGGATCGTGGTGGTAGGTGTCGGCGCCGCACTGCGTGAACAGGAGCTGGGGGCGGAAGGCGCGCAGCACGCCGGGGACCACCGCGTGGAACGCCCGCAGCCAGCCCCGGTCGTCCGTGCCGGGCGGCAGGGCCACGTTGACGGCCGAGCCCTCCGCGCCCGGGCCGCCGGTCTCGTCCGGGAAGCCCGTGCCGGGGAAGAGCGTGCGGGGCGACTCGTGGAGGCTGACGGTGAGCACGCGGGGGTCGTCGTAGAAGATCTCCTGGACGCCGTCGCCGTGATGGACGTCGATGTCGACATACGCCACGCGCTCCGCGCCCAGGTCGAGCACCCGGCGGATGGCGACGGCCGGGTCGTTGTAAACGCAGAAGCCGGCCGCGCGGTCGCGCATCGCGTGGTGCAGCCCGCCGGAGATGCTCACGGCCCGGTCGGTCTCGCCGCGCCAGACCGCCTCGGCGGCGCGCAGGGTGGCGCCGGCGATCAGGGCGCTCGCCTCGTGCATGCCCACGAATGTGGGATTGTCCGCGGTGCCAAGGCCCATGATGCCGATCCGCCGGCCGGTCGACGCCGCCTTCACGACGGCGATGTAGTCGGGGTCGTGGACGGTCGCCAGAACGTCGTCGGTCGCCGGTGCGGGGCGCTGCACGGTGACGCCGGGCCGGTCGAGCACCCCGAGCGACCGGGCGAGGGCCATGGTCAGCTCGACCCGCACCGGGTCGAGGGGATGATCCCCCATGTCGTACCGCAGGAGCTCCTCATCCCACATCACAAGGGTGTTCACGACGAGTCCCCTTCGGCGACGGCACGGGCGGGATCCTGGATCCAGTGGCTCCACGAACCCACGTACAGCGCGGGGCGCTGCCCCTGCACCCAGAGGGCCAGCACGAGCTGCGCCGCGGTGACGCCTGATCCACAGTAGGCGCCGATCTGATCGCCGTCGATATGGAGCGGCTTGAGCAGACCGGCCGCGTCGACCGTCCCGGCGGCCGGCACGTTGACGGCCCCGGGAATGTGCCCGGCGACCGGGTCGACGGGCTCGATCTCGCCGCGGAAGCGCGCGGGAATGCGGGCATCCAGCAGCGTGTTGCGCCGATCAGCGGCGTCGGCCTCGGTCCAGACGGGCATGTGACCAGGATGTACCTCGAAATCCCCGGACTCCGAATCGACAACTTCCGTTGTGACAGGTTGTCCATCAGCCATCCACGCCGCGTAGCCACCGTCGAGCACGCGCACGTCCGAATGGCCGGCCCAGCGCAGCGTCCACCAGGCACGTGCCGCAGCGCCGGTAGGATTGGAGCCGCCTGCGTCGTACACCACCACCGGGTGGCCGGCGCGGACCCCCAATCTCCGCAGGGCTGCCTGCAGTTCCGCGGGGTCGGGCAGCGGATGGCGCCCACCGGCTCCTGGCTGCCCACAAAGGTCGGCGTCGAGATCGGCGAAGACCGCGCCAGGCAGGTGACCGGCCGCATAGGCGGCCTGGCCGTCCTTCGCAAGGGTCCAGCGCACATCGAGAAGAGTCGGCGGTTGGGATGACCGCACCAGCTCGGCGAGCACGGCAACGTCCAAGAGCGCCCGGTTGGCTGTCACGTTCCAATCTTGTCGTACGCAGCGGGTAGCATCGCGTACCGGGAGGGCAAGGGCAGTGAACGACCTGGTCGATACCACCGAGATGTACTTGAAGACGATCCTTGAGCTCGAAGAGGAGGGCGTCGTCCCGAAGCGGGCCAGGATCGCCGAGCGGCTGCACCAGAGCGGGCCGACCGTCAGCCAGACCGTGGCGCGCATGGAGCGTGACGGCCTGCTCACCGTCGAGGGCGACCGCCACCTGGCGCTGACCGACGAGGGCCGCGTCCACGCGGTCGCCGTCATGCGCAAGCACCGGCTCGCCGAGCTCTTACTGGTCAACGTGATCGGCCTCCCATATGAGGAGGCTCACGAAGAGGCGTGCCGCTGGGAGCACGTGATGAGCGACGCCGTCGAGCAGCGCGTCTACGAGCTGCTGGGCCGGCCGACCCGCTCGCCGTACGGGAACCCGATCCCCGGCCTGGAGGCCCTGCAGGGCAGCGGCACGACCGACGCGGTGACCGACCCGGAGCGCAACCTCGCGTTCCCGGGCCTGGCCGGCTCGGTCGTCGTGAGCCGCATCTGCGAGAGCGTCCAGACCGACGCCGACGTGCTGCGCCAGCTGCACACGGCGGGCATCGACCCGGGCGCGACGGTCACGGTGGCCCAGGAGCGCGACGGCGTCAGCATCGACCGCGAGGGCGAGCGCATCCGCCTGCCCCGCGAGGTCGCCTCGCGCGTGTTCGTCGCCGCCCACTGACGCCCCGGCCACCTGCGATGCCTTCGCCGGACGAGCCCGGGTGCGCGGCCGCGCCCGGCTGCTCGGTTCAGGACGTGGTCGACCGGGTCGCCGGCAAGTGGAGCGTGTGCATTCTCGTGGCCGCCGCCGACGGCCCGATCCGGTTCACGGAGCTGGAGCGGGCCATCGCGGGCATCAGCCGGCGCATGCTGACGCTGACGCTGCGCAATCTGGAGCGGGACGGCCTGCTGGTTCGGACGGTGTACCCGACGGTGCCTCCCCGGGTCGAGTACGCCGTCACCCCCATGGCGCTGGAGCTCCACGCCGCGCTGGTGACGTTGACGACCTGGGCCGAGCGGCATCGGGGGGATGTGGCAGCGGCCCGGCAGCGGTACGACGCCCGGTCCGACTGACGCGCGTCGCTTGCGCTTGTTGCGGTGTGGAGGTCGTTCCCTCGACTCGGCGTGCGTGTCGCTTGCATTCCGTGGGGCCGCTGGCGCGCCGTCGTTCCAGGACCCCTGGGCCTCTGCTGCGGTGTGAACGGCAGACGACGCTCGGCCGATGGTGGCGCCGGCCTTCGGCATGGCGCTTTACCGAATAGCGTGGTCACCCTCGGGGGTGGTCGAGGTGGCGTCCCGGCCTTCCCGCGGCCGCGCTTCGCGCCGGCCGTAGCGTTGCGGGCCGTCCGGGTCGTCGGCCGGTGGTCCAGGCCGTCCCGTGGCCGCGGGGTACGTGCCGGTTGGGGTCCGTGCGGCCGCTGGCGCGTCGCTCGCCGTGCCACGGGCGCTGGGCTGCCTCTGCCACGAGCACCGTCCCGCCCGGCCTCCGCCTGTCCCAGCTACCGCCCGGCCGTCGGCCCGCATGATCGCGGAAGTTTCTGTCCTCATACGAACCACGAGCTTCCGCGATCATGAACGCGCCCGCGCAGCGACGGGACTCGGTCGTGGTGAAAAAGCCCATTAGCGGGCCAGCAGGCGGTACTGCTCGATCGGGAAACCGCCGCCGGGGCGGACGACCTGCATGGCCACGTGGTCGGCGCCCGCCGCGTAGTACTCGTCGACGCGTGTTCTGACCCGGTCGGGGTCGCCCCAGTGGTAGAGCGCGTCGACGAGGCGGTCGCTGCCGCCGGCGGTGAGATCGTCGTCCGTGAAGCCGAAGCGCAGGAAGTTGGCGGTGTAGTTGGTCATCGCCAGGTAGGGCGCGAGGTGGGCACGGGCGGCGGTGCGGGCCGTCGACGGGTCGGTCTCGACGACGACGTTGACCTCGGGTGCGAGCAGCGGGCCGGGGCCGAGCGCGGCGCGGGCGGCGGCGGTGTGCTCGACCGGCACCATGTACGGGTGCGCGCCCGCCGCCCGGGAGGCCGAGAGGTGCAGCATGCGGGGGCCGAGCGCCGCCAGCACCCGCCGCTCGCGCGGGACCGGGTCGGGGGCGAGGTCGAGCAGGTCGAGGAAGTCGACCATGGCCGAATAGGGGCGGTGGTACTGGCTGACGAGCTGAGCGTGGCTGACCCCGAGCCCGAGCACGAACCGGCCCGGGTGGTCGCGCTCGACGTCGGCGTACGCGGCGCCGACGGCCGACGGCTGGTGCTGCCAGATGTTCAGGATGCCGGTCGCGACGACCATGCGGGAGGTGGCCTCGAGCACCGGCACCGCGTGCTCGACGCCGGGGCTGCTGCCGAGCCACAGCGCGCCGTAGCCGAGCGACTCGAGCTCCGTCGCCTCCTCGCGCTGCTGCTCCGTCAGGCCGGTCGTACGCAGCTCGCGGCCCCAGATGCCGAGCCGCCCGATGCGATCGCGAAGCGTCATGCCCCCGAGGTTAGTCAGAGGCTGCTGAGGTCGATCAGTTTCGCCAGTTCGACCACCTTCGGGATCGCCTCAGAAGCCTTCTCATCAGGTGTACCGGGGGCAAAGCGCAGCGAGAGCTCGATGATGCGCTTGTTGCCGGCGAGCCAGCCGACCTCGACGCCGGGTCCGGCCGAGGCGGCCGCCGGGGTGGGCATCTGGTACCCGACGACGCCCAGGCCAGGGACGGGTGTGGCGTCCTTCGGCTGGACCATCGAGGCGAACACGTCGGCGCCGATCGTCGTCGCGCTCACCGACAGCACCAGGTCGGGGTAGCTCGCGCCGGACGCCTGCAGCACGCAGGTGAACGTGTTGTCCTGGGTCGCCGACGCGGCCACGCTCAGGTCGAGGCCGAGCTTGGCGTTGACCATCGCGAAGTCGAGCAGCTGGCACGCGCCGCCGGACGCGGCCGCCGGCGCCGTCGAGCGCTCGGCGGGCGGCTGAGCGCCGGCACCGCCGTCGCAGCCGGCCGTGGTCGCGACGAGCAGCGCGCAGAACGCGGCCACCAAAACCCTACGCACAGCGGCTCACCGTAGTGCAAACCGACCTATGCGGGAAGGCGTGCGGCGATGTACTTGGCGATCTCCAGTGAGCTCGTCGCCGCCGGGGACGGGGCGTTGAGGACGTGAACCTGCCGCCCGCCGTCCTCCTCGACGATGAGGAAGTCGTCGACCAGGTCACCCTTCGGGGTGATCGCCTGCGCGCGGACGCCGGCCGCGGCCGGCACCAGGTCCGCGGCGGTCACCGCGGGGACCAGCCGGGCCAGGCTGTCGGCGAACCGCCGCTTGGACAGCGAGCGACGGACCTCCGTGATCCCGTACCGCAGGTGCCGCCGGGCGAGCGCCCACAGCCCGGAGTAGCCGACGGCATCGGCGACGTCCCGCGGCCGGATGCGGCCCCAGGTGTAGCCCTCGCGGGCCATGGCGAGCACCGCGTTCGGCCCGGCGTGGACGCTGCCGTCGACCATCCGGGTGAGGTGCACGCCGAGGAACGGGAACTGCGGGTCGGGCACCGGGTAGATCAGGCCGTTGACCAGGTGGCGGCGGTCCTCGCGGAGCTCGTAGTACTCGCCGCGGAACGGGATGATGCGGGCCGGCGGGCGGATGCCGGCCATCCGGGCGACCCGGTCGGCGTGCAGGCCGGCGCAGTTGACCAGCCGGTCGGCGACGATGTCACCGGCGGTGGTCCGCACCACGATCTCCCGGTCCGAGCTGCGGATGCCGGTCACCCGGGCGCCGGTGCGCAGCGTGGCGCCGGCCTTCTCCAGGAGCGCGGCGAGTGTGACGCACACCGCACCGAAGTCGGCGATGCCGGTCGAGGCGACGTGGATGCCCTCGACGCAGGCGACCTCCGGCTCGTACTCCCGGGCCTCCTCCGGGCCGACCAGCCGGACCGGCAGCCCGTTGGCCCGGGCCCGCTCGTGCAGCGCGTGCAGGCGGGGCAGCTCGGCCGGGTCGGTCGCGACGATCAGCTTGCCGGTGACGCGGTACGAAATGTCGTGCTCCTGACAGAACGCGACCATCGACGCGCTGCCGGCCTTGCACAGCGTCGCCTTGAGGCTGCCGGGCTTGTAGTAGACCCCGGCGTGGATGACGCCCGAATTGTGGCCGGTCTGGTGCGCTCCCCAGGCCTGTTCCTTCTCGACGACCGTGACCTGCGCATCCGGGTGATCCTGGGTCAGGCGGTGCGCGGTGGCCAGCCCGACGATGCCGCCTCCGATGACCACGTACCGCACGTGGGCTCCTTCGGGTCAAAGGGTCGCAGGCCTGCATGCTAGCGTGACCGACCGTGGGTGAGCCCGAGACGATCACCGGCGAGCCCGTGGACGACGTGGCCGCCGCGCCGCCGCCAGCACGACCGTGGCGGGCCTGGGCGATCAAGGCGATCCGCGTGCTCGCGGCGCTCGGCATCGTCTACTTCATCGTCGCGACCACGGTGGACCAGTGGTCGGACGTGCAGGAGACGTTCCGCCAGCTGTCCTGGCCGTCGCTGATCGCGTCATTGGCCGCGGCCGTCGCGTCCCTGTGGGCGACGATGATGGCCTGGCGCGCGATGGTCGGCAACCTCGACCATCCGCTGCGCGTCCGGGACGCGGCGCCGATCATGCTGGTCGGCTCGCTCGGCAAGTACCTGCCGGGCACCGTCTGGGCGTATGTCGTGCAGATGGAGCTCGGTCGCCGGGCCGGCGTCTCCCGGGCCAAGGTCTTCATCGGCTCGGTGCTCGTGAGCGGCATCGGCGTCACCTGCGGCCTGATCCTCACCGCGCCCGGCTTCGGCGTGGCGTTCGACGGCGCCGCCAACTCGGAGCACCGCACGTTCGCCGCGATCGCGGTCTGGTCGGCGGTCGTCCTGCTGCCGTTCGCGCTGGTCTGCTGCTACCCGCCGGTACTCACCTGGGTGGTCAACAAGGCGATGCGGCTGCTGCGCCGCGCGCCGCTCGACCGCCCGATCGGCTGGCGCCCGATCGTGGAGAGCCTGCTGTGGTGCACGGTCGGCTACATCGCCGCCGGTGTGCACGTCTGGCTGCTCATGCGGGCCGACCTGCCCGGGTTCCACGGCCTGGTCGGCGGCGTGTTCGCGATGGCGCTCGCGCTGAGCATCAGCACGTTCGTCATCATCGCCCCGTCGGGGCTGGGCGCCCGCGAGTTCCTGATGGCGATCGCGCTGACCGGCCTGGGCCTGAGCTGGCCGACGGCGTGGGCGCTGACGCTGGTCTCGCGCCTGCTGTTCACGATCGCCGACGTGGCGGCGGCGGGCGTGTCCGCGGCGGTCGGCCTGCGCCGCATCCGCCATTCCGCTCCCCCGCCGCCGGTGCCCGTCGACACGCCCTGACCGCCACTTTCGTACGGGCGTGTGTGCTCAGCGCGGGGGCGACGACAGGAACTGCTCGAACGTGATCGTGCCGGCGGCGCTGGCCGGGGCCAGGTGGCCGCCCGAGCGGTAGGCGCGGAAGATCTTGCCCGGCAGCCGTACCGGGAGGAGCGGGCGCCGGCGGCCGGCGCTCCTGAGGTACACCTGGAAAAGCTCTCGAGCGCTGCGGACCTCGGGGCCCGCGAAGTCCTCCAGCTCGACCCGCCGGCCGCCCTCGGCGATCTCGGCCAGGCGGCGGGCGACCTCGCTGGTGTCGACCGGCTGGATGTCGAACACCGGGTACAGGCCGACGGGGGCCGCCGTCAGGCCGCGGGCCAGCGTCCGGACCAGGTTGTGGAACTGGGTGGCCCGCAGGATCGAACCGCCGCGCTCGCGGATGCGCTGTTCGATGCGGTACTTGCTGCGGTAGTACGGCAGCGGGACGCGGTCGACGCCGACGATCGAGACGTAGATCAGGTGCTGGTCGTCGCGAACGTGGCGCAGCAGGTTGGCGGTGGCGGCATCGTCGTGGCGGCCGTCGGTGGCGGCGTGGATGATCACGTCGGCGCCGTCCACCGCGTCGGCGATGCCGGCGCCCGTGAGCAGGTCGCCGTGGACGAAGCCGGGGGCCGAGCGGCTCAGGCCGCGCACCTCGTGACCGCGCTCGCGGAGCGTGGTGACGACGTCTCGGCCGAGGGTGCCGGTGGCACCGGTGACTAGCAGCATCATGCATCCGAGGACGGGACAGCCGGCGAAATGTGACGAGCTGTGTCCAGCGTCTCATCCCGCGGCAGGCCGGGGAAGTGCGCCACGGTCCCCAGGAGCGCGCGGCCGGCGCGGCGGCACCTCGCCGGGGTCGAGGTGGTCGCGGGGGTTCGCTGACGCAATCCTTACATCGGGGCGCGGGTTGTGCTTACCCGCGGCCCGCAGCATGGCCGCCATGAGACGAACGCTCGCCATCGCGCTCACCGCGCTCGTGCTGTTCGCCGGCGGCTGCGACCGCGCCCGGCGGGCCGCTCCCGCGCCCAACCCTGCGTCGACCACAGCACCCGCCGCCGCACCGTCCGCCGGCGCGACCGGGGTGGACGACCTCCTTCGCGAGGTCGACCAGCAGATCGACGACGATGCCCGGCCGGCCGAAGATGAGGATTGAGATGTACCGCATGCTGCGCACCACGGCGGCCCTGCTCGCCGCCCTCGCCGTCACCCTGGTGGCCGCCGCTCCGGCGTCGGCCGCGCCCTCCGCCCGGCCGAGTGCCGGCGCCGGTCTTGATGCCGCCAAGCGCGCCGTCGCCGACCGGATCGACAAGCGCCTCGAGGCGCTGGACCGCTTCACCGCCACGATCGGCAAGGCGAAGCACCTCGACGCCGGTCACCGCGACACGCTCACGAAGCTGATCACGGACAGCCGCTCCGGGCTGACCGCGCTGAAGACCAAGGTCGCCGGCGAGACGACCGCCGCGGCGGTCAAGGCCGACGCGCAGAGCATGGTCGACGACTACCGCGTGTTCATGCTGACCGGCCCGAAGGTCCGGTTGTCGATCGCGATCGACACCGAGCTGGCCGCCGTCGAGCTGCTGCGCAATAAGCCCGGCGCCGACCAGGCGAAGCTGGACGCGGTGGCGCAGTCGCTCGCCGGCAAGGTGGACGCGCTGCTGGCGATCCAGCCCGGCCCGGACGGCGCCGCGATCCGCAACTCCGTCCAGCCGATCCGTGCCGCGGCCAAGTCCGCGCGCACGACCCTCAAGTCCCTTCGTTAGCTCCAGGCGTTGGCCAGCCGGTCGAGCTCCTCGCGGTACTCGATCCGCTCGAACCACTCGGCCGGCCAGGCCTCGGCGCCGTGCACGGCCCCGGCGAACCCCCCGGCCAGGGACGCGATCGAGTCGGAGTCGCCGGACGAGGCGGCCCCCCGGGCGATCGCGCCCACCGGGTCGTCGGGGAACACGAGCACGCAGAACAGCGCGGTGGCGAGTGCCTCCTCGGCGACCCACCCGGCGCCGCCGGCCGTGCAGGGGTCGGCGTCGGGCCCGACGTACCGCACCGCCTCCTCCAGCCCGTCGAGCGCCGCGTGGCACTCGTCCCATCCGCGCTCGATGAAGGCCTCCGGCGACTCGACCATCGGCTGCCGCCAGAGGTGGTCGCCGAGCCATTCCCCTCGGTACACCTGACGCTGTTCACGACACCGCTGCCGCAGCGCCTCGGGCAGCTCGGCAACGGCCACCCCGTCGAGCAGCCAGCGCACGGCGAAGGCCGACAGCTCGGACGCCGTGAGCCCGGTGGGGTGCCCGTGCGTGAGGGCGGCCTGCAACTGCGCGGCCCCGGCCCGCTCGTCGTCGGTCAGCCCCGGCGCGATCCCCATCGGCGCGACCCGCATGTTGGCCCCGCACCCTTTGGATCCGGCGATCGTCGCCTCCCACCAGGGCTTCCCGCCGGCCATCGAGGCACAGGCGGCCATGCAGGTGTTGCCGGGCGCCCGGTTGTTGTCCGGGCTCTGCCACCACTGCAGGAACCGCCCCCGGATGCGAGACTCGAGCCGCTCCGCACTGAGCGGCGGCTCCTCAAGCGCACTGACCAGCCCATCACCGACGGCGAGCGTCATCTGCGTATCGTCGGTGACCAACGCCTTGGACGGCAGCTCCCGCGGCCCCCGGACCCCGTGCTGCCGCACGATCGCGTCGTACGACAGAAACTCGGTGGGATACCCGAGCGCGTCCCCGAACGCCAGCCCGAAGACGGCCCCTCTCACCTTCGACACCATCGCCTCCAACGACCACCATGTGTGTCGGAAGCCTAGCGACCCCGCGCCTGCCGGGGGCCCACCGCAACGGCCGGCCGCACCATGCGGCGCACTCACGACATCCACGCCGCACTACGACGGCCACCGCACCACCGCTCCGGTCGACCGCCGAACCCTGCTCGACCGGCCCACGCCGCCGTGCCACGCCGGCCCACCGCGCGTTCGGTCGATCGACCGACCAAAGAAAGGCGGTTGGCTTCGGTCGGTCGACCGACCAAGGAAGGCGCCCGCACTCAGTCGGTCGGTCGACCGACCGACCGACCGAAGGGAGCGCTTGCGCTCGGTCGGTCGACCGACCAAAGCAAAGGCTTGCGCTCGGTCAGTCGACCGACCGAAGGGAAGCGCTTGCGCTCGGTCAGTCGACCGACCGAAGGGAGCGTTTGCGCTCGGTCGGTCGACTGACCGAAGGGAGCGTTTGCGCTCGGTCGGTCGACTGACCGAAGGAAAGGGCTTGCATTCGGTCGGTCGACCGACCGGACGCGCTCCGCCCAGAGCCACGAGCCCGCCACCCGAGCCCGCCACCCGAGCCCGCCACCCGAGCCCGCCACCCGA
>NZ_JBEXCY010000129.1:0-20772 GCF_040605515.1 Dactylosporangium sp. NPDC005572
TTTCGGTCGGTCGACCGACCGACCTCGTCGACGCCGGCGATGCAGCCGCGGAAGGCGTTGGCGGCGTCGAACTCCCGCGAGCGCGCCCTCACCGTGCCGTCCGAAGCGTGACTCCCGCCCCGACCATGATCAAGGGAAACTTCTGGTCGTCATAGCAGCCAGACGTTTCCCTTGATCATGGAGCGCCCGACCTGGGCGGCCGCCGCGGGCCAAAGGGAAAGGCCCCCGACCCGGCGAACCGGGGCGGGGGCCTCTCGCGAGAGCCTCAGGCTCAGATCTTGCCGGCCTGGTACTTGACGTCCGGGAGCAGCTTGTTGCTGGCGTCGTAGGTGTAGACACCGATGGTCGCCTCGGCCGGGTCACCGGCGTCGTTGAAGGAGATCGGGCCGCTCAGGCCGTCGTAGTCGATGTTCTTGCCGGCCTTGATCAGGTCGACGCACGCCTTGTACGTCGTGCACTTCTCGCCGTCCTTCGAGACGGTGGTGAGGTGCTTGGCGATCTCCGCCGGGTTGTCGCTCTTGGCCTCCTCGGCGGCCAGGGCCGCGAGGATGGTGGCGTCGTACGACTCAACCGCGTAGTTGAAGTCCTTCAGGTCCTTGTTGGCCGCGAGCAGGCGGGTCTTGAAGTCCGCCTTGGTCTCGGCGCCCGGCTGGGTGCCCTTGTAGCCGGTCAGCGTGCCCGCGGGGAAGTCCTTCGAGTAGTCGGCGATGTTGCCGTCGACGAAGTACCACTTCTTGGTCTTGAGACCGGCCTCGACCAGCTTGGGGACGATCTTCTTGGTCTCGTCGAAACCGATGATCGCGATCGCGTCCGGGTTGGCGGCCTTGATGTCGTTGACCTCGGTGGTGAAGTCAGCGGCCTTCGGGTCGTACGTGATGCTCTTGACGACCTGGCCACCGCCGCTCTCGATCTCCTTCTTGGCGTTCTCGGCCAGGCCGACGCCGTAGGAGTCGTTGAGGACGAGCATGCCGACCTTGGCGTTGCCGTCCTGGACGATGAGGTCACCGAGGACGCGGCCCTGCAGCGTGTCCGGCGGGGCGGTGCGGAAGTAGAGGCCCTTGTCGTTGTACGTGGTGAACGCCGTCGACGTGTTGGCCGGCGAGATCTGCACCACGCCCGCGCCGGTGATCTTGTCGATCACGGACAGCGAGACGGAGGACGAGGCGGCGCCGATGATGACGTCGACCTTGTCGGTCAGCAGCTTGTTGACGGACTGGGTGGCGATGTCCGTGGAGGTGTCGCCGGAGTCCATGTGCTGGATCGTGACCGGCTTGCCGACCGCGCCGCCGTTGTCGTTGATCTCCTTGATCGCGACGTCGACGCCGGCGAACTCCGGAGGGCCGAGGAACGCGAGCGAGCCGGTCTGCGGCAGGATCGTGCCGATCTTGAGAACACCGTCGCCGGCCGCGGCAGCGCCGCCGGTGGTCGCGTTCGCGCTGGGCTCATCGCCGCTGTCGCCACACGCCGCGAGCGCCAGGCAAGCGGCGCTCAGCACAGCGACGGAGCGCCATCCGAGATTGGGGCGGATCATCACCTGTCTCCTTTTTAACAGCGCGGTAGGCGTGGTTGCGCCTAGATGCCAAGACGCTGATGAAGGCACAACCTAATGACACTCACCCCGCCGCACTAGGCCTTCGGCCCGACACGCCTCAGGAAGTTGCGCAGTCGTAATCTTCCTGTTCGCAACCGCAACGCGAATCGCTTTGTCGACACAATCGGGGGTTGCGTCCCGGACATCGGCGGCGCTTGCGGCAATCCGGGCAAAAGCCGTGTCTCGTCGGGCGGGCCTGGGGCCGAAAGTGTCGTACCCGCGGACTAGGGTTGCCAAGCGTGACGGGTTCGACTGACTCCAGGCTGCTGCTGCTCGACGGGCACTCGCTCGCCTACCGGGCGTTCTTCGCCCTGCCCGCGGAGAACTTCTCGACCGCGACGGGCCAGGTGACCAACGCCGTCTTCGGGTTCACGTCCATGTTGATCAACATGCTGAAGGACGAGCAGCCGACCCACGTGGCGGTCGCCTTCGACGTGTCGCGGCAGACGTTCCGCCTGGAGAAGTATGCGGAGTACAAGGCCAACCGCTCGTCCAGCCGCCCGGAGTTCGCCGGCCAGGTGGACCTCATCAAGGAGGTCCTCAACGCGCTGCGCATCCCGTTCATCGAGAAGCCCGGCTACGAGGCCGACGACGTGATCGCCACGCTCGCCCGCCAGGCGTCGGAGCTCGGCGTGCCGACCTCGATCATCACGGGTGACCGCGACGCGTTCCAGCTCGTCAACGACAACGTGACGGTGTTGTACCTCAAGCGCGGCGTCTCCGAGATGGACCGCATGACGCCGGCGCGGGTCGAGGAGCGCTACGGCATTCCGCCATCGCTCTACCGGGCCAAGGCGGCCCTGGTCGGCGAGGACAGCGACAACCTGCCCGGCGTCCCCGGCGTCGGCGACAAGACCGCCGCCAAGTGGATCGTGCAGTTCGGCGGGCTCGACGGCATCATCGCGCGGGTCGACGAGATCAAGGGCAAGGCCGGCGAGAACGTGCGCGCCCACCTCGCCGACGTCATGCGCAACTACGAGCTCAACGGCCTCGTCGACGACCTCGAGCTGCCCATCGGGCCGGAGGAGCTGCGCTGGCGCGGGTGGGACCGCGAGGCCGTGCACCAGGTCTTCGACTCGCTGGAGTTCCGGGTGCTGCGCGACCGCCTGTATCAGTACCTCGAGGCCGTCGAGCCCGAGGCGGAAGCCGGCTTCGAGCTGTCCGGCACCGTGCTGCACGGCGGTGTGGGCGCCTGGCTGGCCGAGCACGCACCGGCCGGCACCCGCGTGGGCGTGGCCGTCGCCGGCAAGTTCGGCCGCGGCACCGGCACGCTCACCGGCATGGGGCTGGCGGTCGCCGGCGGCCCGGCGGCCTGGTTCGACCCGGCCGAGCTCGACGCGGAGGACGACGCCGCGGTCGGCGCCTGGCTCGCCGCCGCCGACCGGCCGAAGGTGCTGCACGACGTGAAGCCGGCCCTGCTGGCGTTGCTGGCCCGCGGCTGGCAGCTCGGCGGGGTCGCGAGCGACACCGCCCTGGAGGCGTATCTGGCCCGGCCCGACCAGCGGTCGTACGACCTGAACGACCTCGCGCTCCGTTACCTCAAGCGGGAGCTGCGCGTCGACCTCCCCGACAGTGGCCAGCTGACGCTCGAGGGCCTGGGCGGCAACACGGGCGAGGCGGAGGAGAACCTCATGCTCCGCGCCCGGGCCACGCTCGACCTCGCCGAGGCGCTCGCCGAGGAGCTGCGCCGCGACGGCGACGCGTCGTTCCGCCTCCTCGCCGAGGTGGAGCTGCCGCTCGTCGAGGTCCTCGCGCAGATGGAGCGCACCGGGATCGCCGCCGACGCCGAGTATCTCGGCGAGCTGGAAGCCAAGTTCGCCGCCGAGGTGAAGGCGGCCGCGCAGAGCGCCTATGCGGTGATCGGCCGGGAGTTCAACCTGGGCTCGCCGAAGCAGCTGCAGGAGATCCTGTTCAACGAGCTCGGCCTGCCGAAGACCAAGAAGATCAAGACGGGCTACACGACGGACGCCGACGCGCTGCAGAGCCTGTTCGCGCAGACCGGCCACCCGCTGCTGGAGCACCTGCTGCGGCACCGGGACGTGGCGAAGCTCAAGACGACCGTCGACGGGCTGCTCAAGTCGGTCAGCGACGACGGGCGCATCCACACGACGTATTTCCAGACGGTCGCCGCCACCGGCCGGCTGTCGAGCACCGACCCCAACCTCCAGAACATCCCGATCCGCACCGAGGAGGGCCGGCGGATCCGCCGGGCGTTCGTGGTCGGCGACGGCTACGAGACGCTGCTGACCGCCGACTACAGCCAGATCGAGATGCGCATCATGGCGCACCTGTCGAAGGACGAGGCGCTCATCGAGGCGTTCAACTCCGGCTTCGACTTCCACGCGGCGACGGCCTCGTCGGTGTTCTCCGTCCCCGTCGACGAGGTGGTCCCCGACCAGCGCCGCAAGATCAAGGCGATGAACTACGGCCTCGCGTACGGCCTGTCGTCGTACGGGCTGGGCACCCAGCTCGGCATCACCCCCGCCGAGGCGACGGTGCTCATGGAGGAGTATTTCGCGACGTTCGGTGGCGTGCGCGACTACCTGCGCCAGATCGTCGCCCAGGCCCGCCGCGACGGGTACACGGAGACGGTCCTCGGCCGCCGCCGCTACCTGCCCGACCTCAACAGCGACAACCGCCAGCGCCGCGAGATGGCCGAGCGGATGGCCCTCAACGCCCCGATCCAGGGCTCGGCCGCCGACATCATCAAGGTCGCCATGCTGCGCACCGACCGCGCCCTGCGCGAGGCCGGCTTACGCTCCCGCATGCTCCTGCAGGTCCACGACGAGCTGGTGTTCGAGGTCGCCCCGGGCGAGCGCGAGCCGGTCGAGGCGCTGGTCCGCGAGCAGATGGGCGACGCGTACCCGCTCGACGTCCCGCTCGGCGTCTCCGTGGGCGCGGGCCGCGACTGGAACGCCGCCGACCACTGACCCCACGGCCTCCTGCGGCTGCGTCACCAACGACCGACCACGGGAGTCGCGGCGGCGTCGTCCCCGGCCTGCCGCAGGAGCGCCGGGGCGGCGTCGCCCACGCCCGGCTGCAGGGGCCGCTGCGGCGTCGCCTTCGACCGACTGCAGGAGCCCTCGTGGCGGTGCGGTCCCTGGCCGCCCGTGAGAGGCCAGGGCAGTGCGCCACCACTTGCCGGCCACCGCGGACTGTCGGTGACCGCGGACGCCGGTCGCCGGGGGCGTCGGGCGCGGGCGTAGCCCGTGGGTTCTTGGGGCGACGGCGATGGCAGCGTCCGTGCCGCCGGGGCGGATGCACCGGCGGCACGAGCGGTGACTGGCGGGAGCGATGGTCGTGCCTTGCGCGGACCCGAGTCCTAAGGCTTGGGCTTGGTAGCCACGAAGATCGCGGTACCGGGGAAGATGCGGCCGCGCAGGGGGCTCCACTGGCCCCAGGTCTCCGTGTGGCCGTCGGGCCACTCGGGCTCGACCAGGTCGTCGAGGACGAAGCCGGCGGCGACGAGTTCGCGGATGCGGTCGCCGAGGGTGCGGTGCTGCTCGACGTAGGTCGGGACGTGGTGGCCGTCCTCCTCGACGTAGGCGCGGCGGTCGAAGTACGAGTGGACGGCGACCAGGCCGCCCTCGCCCGGGTCGTCGAGGAAGACCCAGCGCATCGGGTGGGTGATCGAGAACGCCCAGCGGCCGCCGGGGCGCAGGACGCGATGGGCCTCGCGCATCACGCGGGCCGAGTCGGCGACGAACGGTACGGCGCCGAAGGCCGTGCACACGATGTCGAACGTCTCGGCGGCGAACGGCAGGGCGGTCGCGTCGGCCTGGACGAGGGGGACCGTGATCCCCGATCGGGTGGCGCCCTGGGTGGCGTGGCGGAGCATGCCGGCGGAGAGGTCGCTCGCGTACGCCTCGGCGTCCTGGGTCCGCAGCCAGCGGGAGCAGGACGCGGCGCCGCAGCCGATCTCCAGGATGCGCCTGCCGGCGACGTCGCCGAGGAGGTGGGCCTCGGCCTCGCGCAGGCCCTCGGGGCACCACACGAAGTCGGCGTCGCCGAGGAATCTTCCGTGTTCGGCCTGGTAGGCGTCGGCGTCGGCGTCCCACCAGCCACGGCTGGCGCGGCGGCTCTCGGACGGACTCACGGCGCGTCGTGTGACGCCTGCGTCAGGTGACGATTCCATGGAGTGCAACGGTAGGCCCCGGACGGGCTCGGAAAAGTCGGCAGATCGGGTCTGGGGGAGGGTTGGACCATGTGGTATTGCGCAGGGTAGGCTGATCGGTGCACTCGTGGGTTTGTGCGCCTCGGCATGGAGCAGGCTCACGGTCGCCGAACACATCCTGAGCGCTTCCAATGCACTGATCCTGCAATGCGACAGGCGGGTTGTGCCCGACGACGGGTCCGCGGGAGCGCGCAGGTCCACCAGGCAAATCCACCGACCGGAGCAACAGCCCACATGACGAGCAGCATCGAGGCCACCTCGAGCGCCAGCAGCAACAAGGTCACCATCGACGACCTCGGTTCCGAGGAGGCGTTCCTCGCCGCGATCGATGAGACCATCAAGTACTTCAATGACGGCGACATCGTCGAAGGCACCGTCGTCAAGGTCGATCGGGACGAGGTCCTGCTCGACATCGGCTACAAGACCGAGGGTGTCATCCCCTCGCGCGAGCTGTCGATCAAGCATGATGTCGACCCTGCTGAGGTCGTGTCGGTCGGTGACCACATCGAGGCCCTCGTCCTGCAGAAGGAGGACAAGGAGGGTCGCCTGATCCTCTCGAAGAAGCGCGCGCAGTACGAGCGGGCGTGGGGCACGATCGAGAAGATCAAGGAGGACGACGGCGTCGTTCGCGGCTCCGTCATCGAGGTCGTCAAGGGCGGCCTCATCCTCGACATCGGCCTGCGCGGCTTCCTCCCGGCGTCGCTCGTGGAGATGCGCCGGGTCCGCGACCTGCAGCCGTACGTCGGGCGCGAGCTCGAGGCCAAGATCATCGAGCTGGACAAGAACCGCAACAACGTGGTGCTGTCCCGCCGGGCCTACCTCGAGCAGACGCAGTCCGAGGTGCGCACCGAGTTCCTGCACAAGCTGCAGAAGGGGCAGGTCCGCAAGGGCGTCGTCTCGTCGATCGTCAACTTCGGTGCGTTCGTCGACCTCGGTGGTGTCGACGGCCTGGTCCACGTCTCCGAGCTGTCCTGGAAGCACATCGACCACCCGTCCGAGGTGGTCGAGGTCGGCCAGGAGGTGGAGGTCGAGGTCCTCGACGTCGACCTGGACCGCGAGCGCGTCTCCCTGTCGCTGAAGGCGACGCAGGAGGACCCGTGGCGTCAGTTCGCCCGCACGCACGCCATCCAGCAGATCGTCCCCGGTAAGGTCACCAAGCTCGTCCCGTTCGGTGCGTTCGTCCGTGTCGACGACGGCATCGAGGGCCTGGTGCACATCTCCGAGCTGGCCGAGCGCCACGTGGAGATCCCGGAGCAGGTCGTGCAGGTCGGCTCGGACGTCATGGTCAAGGTCATCGACATCGACCTGGAGCGCCGGCGGATCTCGCTGTCGCTCAAGCAGGCCAACGAGGGCTTCGTCGAGGGCGAGGAGCACTTCGACCCGACGCTCTACGGCATGTCGGCGACCTACGACGAGCAGGGCAACTACATCTACCCGGAGGGCTTCGACCCGGAGACCGCCGAGTGGATGCCCGGCTTCGAGAAGCAGCGCGAGGCGTGGGAGCAGCAGTACGCCGAGGCCCGGCAGCGCTGGGAGGCCCACACCAAGCAGGTGCAGTCGGCCCGCCAGGCCGACGCCACGGCCGAGCCGGCCGCGGCCGCCCCGGCGGGTGGCGGCTCGGTGAGCTCGTCCACCCCGACGGCGGCGCGCGCCCCGGAGGAGCCGGCGGGCACCCTGGCCACGGACGAGGCCCTGGCCGCGCTCCGCGAGAAGCTGGCCGGCGGCAAGAGCTGACGGCTCACTGAGCCGAGAGCTTGAGGGAGAGCCCCGCGACCGGGTCTGGTCGCGGGGCTCTTCCGTACGTTCGGGCCGATCGGTCCGGACGAATCAGCGCAGTCCGGGACTCGCTCCCGGCATGCGCCGGCGGCCGGTCCACCAATACTGCTCGTACTGCTCGGCACACTGCCGCTGGCGGCCGCACGGCGTCGGTTGCGACCCGGTTTCGGGACGGGCGGGTGGCGGTGCATGATCGCGGACGTTTTCGTCCGCATACGGCCCACAAACTTCCGTGATCATGGCGGGCGACCGATTCGCGGGTGCCACCTGGCGTACGTCATTGCCGCGGAGGCAGGCGTGCTCGACGGAAGCCGAGCGGGCCCGTCTGGAGGTCAGGTAGGACGGTGCTCGTGGCCTATGGGACGGCCAGGACCACCGGCTGGGACGGTGCTCGTGGCGGAGGAGACCGCCAGGACCACCGCGGGCCGACGATCCGGATGGGGCGCAGAGGCTACGGCTGGCGCGGAGCGCGGCCGCACGAAGGCCAGGACGCCGCCTCAGTCACGCTCAGGGGTGACCACGTCCATTCGGTGAAAGCGCCATGCCGGAGCCTGGTGCCACCATCGGCCGAGCGTCGTTTCCCGTCCACACCGCCGGAGAGGTCCGGCGGGCACAAGCCTGGCGCCGCCGCCGGTCATCGTGCCGCTGCGGCGGCGGGCGTGGCCCTGGGTCACGCTGCCGCAGCGCTGCGCCAGCGGCCGCACGGACCGCAACCGCCCCGACCGCCGGCCGACGACCCGGACGGCGTGCAACGCGACGGCAGGCGCGAGAGCGCGGCCGCTCGGGAGCCGGAACGCGGAGGGCCCCGCCCCAAGCGCCCCTACTTCACCCCAGCAACGTCCATGGCCCGCAGCTCCTTCTTCAGCTCCGCAACCTCGTCCCGCAACCGAGCGGCCAGCTCGAACTGCAGCTCCCGGGCCGCCGCCAGCATCTGGTCGTTGAGGTCCTGGATGAGCGACGCCAGCTCGGCCCGCGCCATCCCCGCCCGCGCCGGGGTCGCCGGGGCGCCCGCGCTGCCCTTGGTGCCGCCGCCGCGCTGCCGGGCCCGGGTGTTCTCCGGCGACTTGCCGCGGCTCATCTGCCGGCCGCCGCCGACGGTGACGGCGCCGCCCGGGCCGTGGCCGTTGACCGCGCCGGCGGTGTCCTCGGCCTCGCGGTAGATGTCGTCGAGGATGTCGCCCAGCTTCTTGCGCAGCGGCTGCGGGTCGATGCCGTTGGCCGTGTTGTAGGCCCGCTGCTTCTCCCGCCGCCGGTTCGTCTCGTCGATCGCCAGGGCCATCGACGGGGTCATCTTGTCGGCATACATGTGCACCTGCCCGGACACGTTGCGCGCCGCGCGGCCGATGGTCTGGATGAGGCTCGTGCCCGAGCGCAGGAAGCCCTCCTTGTCCGCGTCGAGGATCGCCACCAGGCTCACCTCGGGCAGGTCGAGGCCCTCGCGGAGCAGGTTGATGCCGACGAGCACGTCGAACTCGCCCCGCCGCAGCTCCCGCAGCAGCTCCACCCGCCGCAACGTGTCGACCTCCGAGTGCAGGTAGCGCACCCGGATGCCGTGCTCCAGCAGGTAGTCGGTGAGGTCCTCGGCCATCTTCTTGGTCAGCGTCGTGACCAGCACCCGCTCGTCGCGCTCGGTGCGCAGCTTGATCTCGTGCATGAGGTCGTCGATCTGCCCCTTGGTCGGCTTGAGCACGACCTCCGGGTCGATCAGGCCGGTCGGGCGGATCACCTGCTCCACGAACTCGCCCTGCGTCTGGGTCAGCTCCCACGGCCCGGGCGTCGCCGACAGGTACACCGTCTGGCCCACCCGCTCCTCGAACTCGTCGAACCGCAGCGGCCGGTTGTCCTGGGCGCTCGGCAGCCGGAACCCGTGCTCGACGAGCGTGCGCTTGCGGGAGGCGTCCCCCTCGTACATGCCGCCGATCTGCGGCACCGTCGCGTGCGACTCGTCGATGACGGTGAGGAAGTCGTCGGGGAAGTAGTCGAGCAGGCAGTGCGGCGGGCTGCCGGCCTCCCGTCCGTCGATGTGGCGGGAGTAGTTCTCGATGCCGTTGCAGAACCCGACCTGGCGCATCATCTCGATGTCGTAGGTGGTGCGCATCCGCAGCCGCTGCGCCTCCAGCAGCTTGCCCTCCCGGTCGAGCTCGGCGAGCCGCTCCTCCAGCTCCACCTCGATCTCGCGGATCGCCCGCTCCATCCGCTCCGGCCCGGCCGCGTAGTGCGTCGCCGGGAAGATCATCAGCGATTCGGCCTGGCGGATCTCGTCACCCGTCAGCGGATGCAGATAGGCCAGCCGCTCGATCTCGTCGCCGAAGAACTCGATGCGGATCGCCAGCTCCTCGTAGGCCGGGATGATCTCCAGCGTGTCGCCGCGGACCCGGAACGTGCCGCGGTTGAACGCGAGGTCATTGCGCGTGTACTGAATGTCGACCAGCCGGCGCAGCAGCTTGTCCCGGTCGATCTCCTCGCCGACGGAGACCTTGGCCGCCCGGTCGAGATACTCCTCGGGCGTGCCCAGGCCGTAGATCGCCGACACGGTCGCCACCACGATGACGTCGCGGCGGGTCAGCAGGCTCATCGTCGCGGAGTGCCGCAGGCGCTCGACCTCCTCGTTGACCGACGAGTCCTTCTCGATGTAGGTGTCGGTCTGCGGGATGTAGGCCTCGGGCTGGTAGTAGTCGTAGTAGCTGACGAAATACTCGACCGCGTTGTGCGGCATGAGGTCGCGGAACTCCTTGGCCAGCTGCGCGGCCAGGGTCTTGTTGTGGGCGAGCACCAGCGTCGGGCGTTGCAACCGCTCCACCAGCCACGCGGTCGTCGCGCTCTTGCCGGTGCCGGTGGCGCCGAGCAGGACGATGTGCCGGTTGCCGCCTCTCACGCGACGCGCGAGCTCCTCGATTGCCGCGGGCTGGTCGCCGGAGGGCCGGTAGTCACTGACCACCTCGAAGCGGCGGTCCAAGCGTGGGATGTCGAGCGCCATGACCCAACCGTACGCGCGGGGTATGACAACTTTCGGGGTCCTTGCCCTGGGTGCATGATCGTATTCAACCTGGCGATTGTGTGGGGAAGGTCACCGGACTACCGTAGACGCGTAGGCCGCTCGCGGCGGCCGACCGGAGAGCAGGCCGGCCACCACACGGTCGGCCCTCCCGGCGCCCGGTTGCAGCCCCGGTCCGTCACGACCGGCGAGCGCATCGGTGATGGATCGCGCGAATCGCGCGACCGGCCGCCGCGAGCGCCCTAAGCCCCGGCGATCCGCGGCCAGGCGTCCGCGACCGCCCGGTCGAGGTCCTCCTCGGTGCCGTCGTTGTGGATCTCGATGTCGGCCACCGCCCGCCGCTGCTCGTCCGTGGCCTGCTTGGCGATGCGGGCGCGGGCGTCCTCCTCGGCCATCCCGCGCAGCCGCACGAGCCGGTCCAGCCGAGTCTCCAGCGAGGCGAAGACGATCACGACGAGCTCGTAGAGGCCCGCCATGCCCTTCTCGACCAGCAGCGGCACGTCGTTGACCACGACCGCGTCCGGCGGCGCCGCGGCGACCATCTCGGCGCTGCGGGCCCGCACGAGCGGGTGCGTGATGGCCTCCAGCCGCAGCCGCGCCACGTCGTCGGCGAACACGATCCGGGCCAGCGCCGCCCGGTCGAGCGACCCGTCCGCGGCCAGCACCCCGTCGCCGAACGCCTCCGCGACCTGCGCCAGGCCCGGCGTGCCCGGCGCGACCACCTCACGGGCCAGCCGGTCGGCGTCGACGATCACGGCGCCCAGGGCGGCCAGCCGGGCCGCCACGGCACTCTTGCCGGCGCCGATGCCGCCGGTCAGCCCCACCATCTTCATGCAGCCATCACACCGGAAGGTGAATCCAGCTGTACTGCGGGGTCGTCCCCGCGTGGTCTGCACCCTTTCGGCGAATTGTCAAGATATGTTCCCCCTGCGAGCAAGGGGCGTTCATAACAGTCGGGCGACACAGCCCAGGTCTGGAGCGCAGGGAACCGGCGTCGGTGCAGGTGGATACCGCACCCGGTGGCAGTGGACCGGCGAGGCGATGAGCCTCCGCGCCGCCGGCGCGGCCGGCAGTCCGCGGCTGGTCCACCGCGTCCGGGCCTCCACCATGGCCCAGACGCTGGCCAGATAGCCGACAAACACCACCGCGTGACCGTGCGTACTGGCCTTCCGCCGTGGTGCGGCCCCCTTGTGGTCAGCGATACTCTGCGCGGGCAACCGCACCAACGCCAGGGAACAGAGGGACGCGCCGCATGGAGCCGGGACACCCCCCACGGCAGGATCCACCGACGGAACACAGCCATGACCAGGTGAACGGGTCGCCACCGCCGGCCCGCAGCCGGCGCGGCTGGATGTCCGACTCGCCGCTCGACGGCGGCACGGGCTGGCCGACGTCGGCGTACGCGATCGTGCCCCGGCAGCCCGCCGCGCCCCAGGCGGAGCGCCTCCCACGGGCCGCCGGGCCGCACGAGGCGGCGCCCGCCGAGCCGGAGGAGCGGCCCCGCCGCGGCCGGATCATCACGCTGGTCATCGTCGGCGTGGTCGTGCTGGCCATCGCGATCGCCGGTGGGGTGCTGGCGACCCGCGACACGTCCTCGTCCCGCTCCGGCACGCCGGCCGCGGTCACCACGCCGACGCCCGACGACCCGACGGCCGCCGCGACCGACCCGTCCGCCGACGCCTCGCCGAGCGGCAGCGCCTCCGGCAGCACGAACCCGAGCGCCGGCGGCTCCGCGCTGCCGACACCCAGCGGCTCGCTCGCCCCGCCCGGGGCGATCGTGGTCGAGAGCCCGATCCCGGCGGGCGCGACCGACGTGCTGCGCGTCGGCACCGTGCGGCTCAGCGCCCTGCTCGGCCAGCCCGGCGAGACGTTCGACCTCGACACCGGCACCGCGACGCCCACCGGCGCCGACGTCACCGCGGCCGCCGTCGGGCTCAACGCCGGCGCCGGCGCGATGCTCGGGGTGTGGACCGCACCCGAGCCGCCGACGCTCGCCGGCTGCTCGGGCACGACCGTGCAGTGGTCCAAGCAGGTGCTGCTCGCCGCGCTGGTGCCCGGCGCGCGGGTGTGCGTGCAGACCACCGAGGGGCGGTACGGCTGGTTCACCCCGCGCGGCGGCGACGTCATCGTCAGCGGCGCGCTCTACACCACGTATCTCGACTTCACCGTCTACAAGAAGACGGGGGACTGACCGCTCAGGGCGTCACGTCGGTGAAGTGCTCGACGCGCGGCGCGCCGTCGAAGAACGGGCCGATGAGCGCCCGCCACTGCGTGAAGCGGTCGGTGGCGCGGAAGTTGTCGAGGTGCGCGTCGACCGAGTCCCACTCGACCAGCAGCACGAACCGGCTCGCCGACTCGATGCCCCGGGTCATCCGCACCGAGCGGCAGCCGGGCGTGGTCGAGAGGATCTCGTGGCCCTTGCGGTATGCGGCGGCGAACTCGTCCTCGCGGCCTTCGAGCACGTCAATGAGCGCAACTTCCAACACCATCCGGCAAGGGTAAAGGACACCGTGCTCGACTGGCTCACCTCTCCCGCGTTCCACGCCTTCGGCGCTCCGACGACGTGGGCCGAGCTGCTGGGCTTCCTCACCGGGCTGGTCACCGTCTTCCTCGTGGTCCGCCAGCACATCGCGAACTGGCCCCTCGGCATCGCCAACGTCCTGCTCCTCATGGTCGCGTTCTGGCACGTCGGCCTCTACGGCGACGCGTGGCTCCAGGTGGTCTACGTCGTGCTGGGCTGCTACGGCTGGTGGCAGTGGACGCTCGGCCGGACGCGGACGGTGCGCGCCACGACCCGCACCGAGTGGTGGGCCCTCGCCGTCGCCGGTGTCCTGCTGAGCGTGCTGCTGTGGTGGTACCTCGACCGCTTCACCTCCTCCACGGTGCCCGGGCCGGACGCGGTCACGACGGCCGTGTCGCTGCTGGCCACCTACGGCCAGACGCTGCGCCTGGTCGAGAGCTGGTACCTCTGGATCGCCGTCGACCTCGTCTACGTCCCCCTCTACGGCTACAAGGACCTGTGGCTGACCGCGGTCCTCTACGTCGCGTTCCTGGGTCTGTGCGTGCTCGGCCTGCGCGAGTGGCGCGCCGCGTGGAGGACGGCATGGCGCACGGCCTGATCATCGGCAAGTTCTACCCGCCGCACGCCGGCCACCATCACCTCGTCGAGACCGCCGCCCGCGCCTGCACCGACGTGACCGTCGTCGTCGCACCGTCCACAGTGGAGTCGATTCCGCTCGCCGACCGCCTCGAGTGGCTGCGCGAGGTCCACGTCGCCAGCCCGCACGTGCGCTTCGTCGGTGTCTACGACGACCTGCCGATCGACTACGGCGACCCGGCCGCGTGGGAGGCCCACTGCGCCCTCTTCCGCGCGGCGGTCGGCCCCCGCGCCGTCGACCTCGTCTTCTCCTCCGAACCGTACGGCGAGGAGCTCGCCCGGCGCTTCGGCGCCAGGCACGTCCCCGTCGACCCCGGCCGCGCCGCGGTGCCGGTGTCGGGCACCGCCGTCCGCGGCGACCCGGTCGCCCACTGGGACCGGCTCGCCCCGCCCGTGCGCGCCTGGTTCACCAGGCGCGTCATCGTCGTCGGCGCCGAGTCGACCGGCACCACCACCCTGGCCCGGGCGCTCGCCGCGCAGCTGCGCCTGCGCCGCGCAGCTGCGCCTGCGCCGCGGCGCCTTCGCCACCACCGCCTGGGTCCCCGAATACGGCCGCACGCTGACCTCCCTCAAGATGGCCGGACTGGCACCCGGTCAGGGCGTGGAGGACCTCGTATGGACGCGCGACGACTTCGTCACCGTCGTGCGCGAGCAGAACGCCGCCGAGGACGCCGCCGCCCGGACCGGTGGACCCATTCTGGTCGGGGACACCGACAGTTTTGCCACGGCGATCTGGGAGGAGCGGTACCTCGGCAGCACCTCACCGGCGGTTCGTGATGCGGCGCGACGACCCGCCCTCTACCTGTTGACGAGCGACGAGGGCGTCCCGTTCGAGGACGACGGCATGCGCGACGGGGAACACCTGCGCGGCTGGATGACCGGGCGGTTCCGGGCCGAGCTCGCCGCCCGCGACGTGCCCTGGGTCGAGCTCACCGGCCCGTACCGCGCCCGCCTCGAAACCGCCCTCCAGGCCTGCGACGCGCTGCTCGCCAAGGGCTGGAACCTGGCCACGCCACTGCTCCCGCGGCGCTGAGCCGGAATTGTCGGTGGGCCCTGCTAGGGTCCGGCCCATGACGATCAGCCAGCACATCACGTCGTTCGCGGGCCTGCCGGTGACCGAGTTCCAGCCCGGCGTGGTCGACCGGCTGGACGCGGCCGGCACACCCCGCGGCGCGGTCGCCTGGCGGATCGAAACCGACTACGAGGACAGCGTCGAGGTCTTCACCTCCACCCTCGACCGGCTCCTCGACGTCGTCGGCGGCGAGCACGTGCACGCCCTGGTGATCGGCCAGTGGGGCAGTGCCTACGACACGGCGCCGCCGCTCGACCGGCTCATCGCCGTGCGCGACCGCCTGCCGAACCTCAAGGCCCTCTTCGTCGGCGAGATGACCTACGAGGAGTGCGAGATCTCCTGGATCAACCACGGCGAGATCGCCCCGCTGCTCGGCGCCTTCCCGAGCCTGGAGGTGCTGTGGATCCGCGGCGCCGACGGGCTGCGGCTGGCCCCGGTCCGGCACCGGCGGCTCAAGGAGCTCGGCATCGAGAGCGGTGGCCTGCCCGCCGAGGTGGTCCGCGGCATCGCCGACTCGTCGTTCCCCGCCCTCACCAACCTGGAGCTGTGGCTCGGCGTGCGGGAGTACGGGGGAGACGTCGGCATCGACGACCTCACGCCGATCCTCGGCGGCGCCGAGCTGCCCGCGCTGCGCCGCCTCGCCCTGCGCAACGCCGAGATCGCCGACCTCGTCGCCGAGGCGCTCTCCGCGGCGCCGGTCGTGGCCCGGCTCGAGGAGCTCGACCTGTCGCTGGGCATCCTCTCCGACCGCGGCGCCGAGGCGCTGCTGCTCGGCCAGCCGCTGACCCACCTGAGACGGCTCGACCTCAGCCACCACTTCATCTCCGCCGACCTCGGCGAGCGGCTCGCCGCCGAACTGCCCGGCGTCGACGTCGACCTCTCCGACGAGCAGGAGGCCGACGACCCCACCGACCGCTACGTCTCGGTGGCCGAGTGATGTTCACCGTCGTCGGGATCCGCGGGCACCGCCGGGTGCGGCTGTTCCGCGACGCCGCGCTCGCCGCGGGGCTGCCCGAGCCGGCGGTCGTCGACTGGCGCGAGGTGATCGCGGGCGAGTTCGCGATCGACCGCTCCACCCTCGTGCGGCTGGAGTCGCCCGGCGAGGACGCGGAGGTCGACCGCCTGCTGCGCGGCGCGCCCACGCCGGCCGGGCACGGCGAGATCGTCGGCCTCCAGGCCTGGCACCGCGGGCTGGTCGCGGCCGCCCGCCGCGTCGAGGCCCAGGGCGCACCGCTGCTCACCGCCGTCGACGACCTCGCCGTCCTCTTTGACAAGCGCCGGTGCCACGCGCGGCTCGCCGCGCACGGCGTCCCGGTGCCGGAGGCGTTCCCGGCCGAGGCGTATGCGCCGGTGCGCGCCCACGGCTGGCCGCGGGTCTTCGTCAAACCGGCCCACGGCAGCTCCGCCTCCGGCGTCGTCGCGCTCGCGTTCAACGGCCACCGCGTCAGCGCCTACACGTCCGCCGTCCTCGACCACGACCGGCTCTACAACGCGCTGCGCGTCCGGCACTACACCGACGAGCGCCTCGTCGCGGCGATCGTCGACCGGCTCGGCGCCGACGGCCTGCACGTCGAGCGCTGGTTCCCGAAGGCCGCCCTCGACGGGCGCGTGTTCGACCTGCGCGTCGTCGTCATCGCCGGCCGGGCGAGCCACGTCGTGGTGCGCACCAGCCGCTCGCCGATGACCAACCTTCACCTCGGCAACGTCCGCGGCGACCTGACCGCGGTCCGCGCCGCGGCGGGGGAGGAGCACTGGGCTTCCGCCATGCGCACCTGCGAGCGGGCCGCGGCGTGCTTCCCGAGCAGCCTCCACGTGGGCGTCGACCTGATGTTCGCCCCCGGCTACGCCCGGCACGCCCTCGCCGAGGTCAACGCGTTCGGCGACCTGCTGCCCGGGGTCCTCGCCGACGGCCGCGACACGTATGCGGCCGAGATCGCGGCACTCGCGGGGGTGCCGGCATGAGGTCCCTCCTCGGCAGCCACGACCTGCTGTTCGTCACCCTCGACACGCTGCGCTTCGACGTCGCCGCCGACCTGCTCGCCGCCGGCCGCACACCCAACCTGCGGGCGGTCCTCCCCGGCGGCCGGTGGGAGCGGCGGCACACCCCGGCCTCGTTCACCTACGCCGCGCACCACGCGTTCTTCGCCGGCTTCCTGCCGACGCCGGTGACGCCCGGCCCGCACACCCGGCCGTTCGCCGCGCGGTTCCCGGGCAGCACCACCGTCGGCGACGACACCTGGGAGTTCGACGCGCCCGACGTGGTCACCGGCCTGCGCGCCGCCGGCTATCACACGATCTGCGTCGGCGGTGTCGGCTTCTTCGCGATGACGTCCCCGCAGGGCGGCGTCCTGCCCGGGCTGTTCGACGAGGCGCACTGGACCCGCGAGTTCGGCGTCACCAACCCCGGCTGCTTCGAGGCCCAGCTCGACCGGCTCAAGACCGCGCTGCCGGCCGACGGGCCGCTGTTCACGTTCGTCAACGTCGCCGCGCTGCACCAGCCCAACCGGCACTACCTGCCCGGCGCCGGCGACGACAGTATCGAGTCGCACGCGGCCGCGCTGGAGTACGTCGACCGGCACCTGCCGGCCCTCTTCACGCTCGTCACGTCCCGCGGGCGGCCCTGCCGGGTCATCATGTGCAGCGACCACGGCACCGCCTACGGCGAGGACGGGCACACCGGCCACCGCGTCGGCCACGAGGTCGTCTGGACCGTGCCGTATGCGGAGTTCACGCTGGCGGCCGGCGCATGGTAGCCCTCGGCCCGCCGTACCAGGGCTATCTCTACGCCTATCCGCACAAGACCGCCTACCGCCCGCTGCGCCCCCGCCCTCGGCTCGCCGACGTCTGGGCCGGCGAACCCGCCGGCGCGCTGTTCCTCTACGTCCATATTCCGTACTGCGAGATGCGCTGCGGCTTCTGCAACCTCTTCACCCGCACCGGCGCCGGCGAGGACCAGGTCGCCGCCTACCTCGACCAGCTGGAGCGCCAGGCCGGCCGGGTCGCGGCCGCCCTGCCCGGCGAGCCCCGCTTCGCGCGGGCGGCGATCGGTGGCGGCACCCCGACGTATCTCGACGCCCATGAGCTCACCCGGCTCTTCGACCTGATCGAGCGCACCACCGGCGCCGACCTGCGCGCCGCGCCGCTGTCCGTCGAGACGTCACCGGCGACCGCCACCGCCGACCGGCTCGCCGTGCTGCTGGAGCGCGGCGCCACCCGGATCAGCATCGGCGTGCAGAGCTTCCGCGACGCCGAGGCGCGCGCCGCCGGCCGCCCGCAGCGCCGCGACGAGGTCGACCGCGCCCTCGACACGATCCGCGCCGCCGGACCGGCCGACCTCAACATCGACCTCATCTACGGCATCCCCGGCCAGACCGTCGCGACCTGGACCGAGTCGCTGCGCACCGCGCTCACCTGGCGTCCCGAGGAGTTGTACCTCTACCCGCTGTACGTCCGCCCGCTGACCGGCCTCGGGCGCCGCGACCCCGGCGCCGACCCCGACTGGGACGCGCAGCGGATGCTCCTGTACCGCCACGCCACCGACCTGCTGGCCGACGCCGGCTACCGGCAGCTGTCCATGCGCGCGTTCCGCCGCGCGGACGCGCCGGCCGCCGACGCCCCCGACTACTGCTGCCAGGACGACGGCATGGTCGGCCTGGGCTGCGGCGCCCGCTCGTACACCGCGGGCCTGCACTATTCCTTCGACTACGCCGTCGGCGTGCGCCAGGTCCGCGGCATCCTCGACGACTACCTGCGCCGCCCGCCCGCCGACTTCGACGTCGCCGAGGTCGGCTTCGCCCTCGACGCCACCGAGCAGCGCCGCCGCTGGCTGCTCAAGACCCTGCTGCGCACCGAGGGCGTCGAGCCGGCCGGCTACCGCGCGCGGTTCGGCACCGACGTCGACGACGACTTCCCGTCCCTCGCCGCGCTGCGCGACGCCGGGTACCTCGCCGGCCACCGCCTCACCGCCGAGGGCCTCGCCCACTCCGACGCGATCGGCCCGTGGCTCGTCTCCGCCGACGTCCGCGCGGCCATGGCCGGACACGTGACCCGATGAGCACCGCCAACCGCCCATCCGCGGCCGACCCGCTGCGGATCCTCTACCGCGGCCCGCTGGCGAGCTGCAACTACGACTGCCCGTACTGCCCGTTCGCCAAGCGCAACGACCCGCCCGACCTGCTGCGGGCCGACCGCGCCGCGCTCCGCCGGTTCGTGGGCTGGGTCCGCGACCACCCGGCCGAGCCGGTCGAAGTGCTGTTCACGCCCTGGGGCGAGGGGCTGACCCGGTCCTGGTACCGCGACGCGCTCGTCGAGCTCTCCCACCTGCCCCACGTCGCCCGGGCCGCCATCCAGACCAACCTCTCCGCCCGCCTCGGCTGGGTCGCCGACGCCGACCCGGCAACGCTGGCGCTGTGGTGCACGTACCACCCCGGCCAGGTCCCGCTGCCCCGCTTCCTCGCCGCCTGCGCCACGCTGCGCGCCCACGGCATCCGCCACTCGGTCGGCATCGTCGGCCTGCCCGAGCACCACGCCGCCGCCGTGACCCTGCGCAGGGAGCTCCCCGACGACGTGTACCTCTGGGTGAACGCCGCCGACGGCCACGCGTACCCACCGGCCGAGGAGGCGGCCTGGACCGCGATCGACCCGCTGTTCGGCTACAGCGTCCGCCCCCACGACTCCCGCGGCCACCCGTGCCGCACGGGCACCGGGGCGATCTCGGTGCTGGGCGACGGCACGGTCCGCCGCTGCCACTTCGTCCAGCGGCCTCTGGGCAACCTGTACGACGGCACCTGGGAGGCCAGCCGCCACAAGGTCCCGGTGACGATCGGCGCACCACCCGCCCCGGCCGCGAGCGAGCCCTGCCCCAACGACACCTGTGACTGCCACATCGGATACGTCCACCTGGAGACCCTGCCGTTGTACGACGTCTTCGCCGCCGGCATCCTCGAACGCATCCCACACCGCTGACCCCCGGGAACGCGGGCGGGGCCATGACCGGCAGGCCAGCGATGCGGGCCGCGAACATCGCCTGCAGCCGGTCGCTGAGCGGCACCCGTGGGACACCCGGCCGCCGAGGGACCGGGTCGGACCGCGATCGGGGTCAGGTCTGCACCAGCGGCCGGTACTCCGCCTCCGTCAGCCCGAACGTCCACGCCACCCCCGCCCGTGCGCTGCGGGTGTCCGGCGGGACCCGAAGCCAGTACACCCGGCTGGTCCCGTCGGGCTCCGGCGTGCTGTTGACGACCTCGACCATCGTCAGCGGCTCGTCGTCGGCGAAGCGCAGCTGCCACAGCACCCCGCACTCGTCCTCGCTGACGCGGTGGGCGCCGGCCTCGCGCACGTACCGCTCGTACCCGAAGTGCTCCACCATCACGCGCCGCAGCTCGGCGTTGCGCTCGGACGCGATCTCCTGGTGGGTCAGCCGCGACAGCCGGCGCACGAGGTCCGGCGGGATCGGCATGCCCCGCCAGGCGTGCAGCCCGAACCCGTCGCGATAGCGCACCGCGGGCGTGTCGGCCGCGTGCAGCCGGCCCACGTTGTCCCGGTGCAGCTCGACCGGCCGCTCGCTGAGGATGGCGACGTCCGCGTAGGGCCACCACCAGCCGGCCGACCGCGCCACCCCGGCAAGCCCGGCCAGCCGCTGCACCGCGTGCAGCGCCGCCCCGCCGCCGAACGCCTGCGCGGACTGAGCGATTTGAGCGGTCTGTGAGGATTGAGTGGCTCGCACGGTTTGGGCGGTCTGCGTGGGTTGCTCGGCATGCCCGGCCTGCGCGGGTTGCCCGGCCTGCGCGGCGGCCCGCGCCGGAGTCGCCCGCACTCCGGTGACGGCCGCGCCGTACCACCCGGCGGGCCCGTCCCCGACCCGCCCCGCCGGAGCGGACCCGGCGGGTCCGCCCCCGCTAAGGCCGACCGGCGTCACGGAAGCGGTCCCGCCAGAAGCGGAGCCCCCGGAGCCGGAGCCCCCGGAGCCGGAGCCCCCGGAGCCGGAGCCCCCGGAGCCGGAGCCCCC
>NZ_JBEXCY010000129.1:20872-31721 GCF_040605515.1 Dactylosporangium sp. NPDC005572
GGAAGCGGCAACGCCGGAAGCGGCAACGCCAGAAGCGGAGCCGCCGGAAACGGCCCCGCCGGAAACGGCGCCGGCCGGCGCAGAGCCGGCCAGCCCGTCCCCGGCGGCGACCGCGTCGAAAGCCGCCAGCCACCCCGCGTCGTGCTGCCCCCCGACAGCATCCAGCAACACGGCGCGGGCGTGGGCCGGCAGTTCCGACCGCAGGTGGGTGCGCAGCGGCACGGCGACCCGGTCGTTCACCATCCGCCAGGCGTCGGCGCCGCACGCCGACCACAGTGCGGCCCACCCGTCCGGCCCGAGCAGCGCGTGCACCTCGGCCCGGGCGGCGGCCCACGGCTGCGTGCGCACCGCCGCCCGCACCGACGGCCCGGCCGTCCCGGCCACGGGCGGGCAGCCCTGCGAGCTGAGCTGGAACGCGACGCCCCCGTCTGGGGCGACCGTCGACAGCCCGGTCAGCAGCGCGGCCGCCCGCGCCGCGGCGAGCGGCGACGCGAACCAGACGATGTGCTTCGGCGGGCGCAGGCCGGCCGAGCGGTACGCGAGCCGCACCGCGTCCTCGGCGGCCCCGCGGCCGGCGGGCGCCGTCGACAGCCCGGCGGCGAGCCACTTGGCGGAGACGGCACCCAGCGCCTCGGCGGTCATCAGTCGGCCACCGGACGCCACGAACCCGGCACGTACTCCCGCTGGCGCACCACCTTGTAGGAGCCGGCGGGGACGCCGATCGCGCTGTGCTCCTCGTGGACGACCCGGGCCCGGGTGACGATGCGCACGAACAGGCGGTCGACGTCGTCGCGGTCGGCGAGCAACATCACATCCGGCCCGACGATCACGTGGGCGTGGCCGGTGGCCTCGCCGCGGGCGAGGATCATGCGGCCCGACCGGTCGCGCGGAGCCGGCACGGCCGTGGCCGGGACCTCCGCGGCGCTCACGGGCACCAGCAGCACATCTCCTTGGCGATACACGGGGGACCTCCGAGCCGCGAGGGGGATACCTGACAGGGCGGAGACTAGCCAGGGGGTACGACAATTTTTCGCCCCCGCCCGCACCCCGGTGGCGGCTTGATGGACAATGATTGAAGAGCAACAGGAGGGGAGTATTCCCCCGCGACGGTCGTCGTCAGCACGGTGCACCCACGGTCACGTGGGCTTCACCCGGCGTCGTCGGTCATCCGGCGTTGGCGGATGGCGGAAGAGACCTCCGGTGTCAACTGCACAGTCCGCGCGGCCCTCGAGGGTCGGCGCGGTCTGTGGTGTGTCTACCGGAGGAATCACACGTGGACGTTGCCGGCTGGATCTGGACCGCGACGCTGGTCGGTCTGGGCGCCATTCTCCTGTTCGACCTGGCGATCATCGCCCGTCGGCCGCATGAGCCGTCGATCAAGGAATCGACGATCTGGGTCACCGTCTACGTCGGGCTGGCGCTGCTGTTCGGCCTGTTCGTGCTGTGGAAGTGGGGCGGTGGCTACGCCGGGGAGTTCTATGCCGGCTGGCTGACCGAGTACAGCCTGTCCGTCGACAACCTGTTCGTCTTCGTGATCATCCTGTCCCGGTTCAAGGTGCCCCGGCAGTACCAGCAGAAGGTCCTGCTCATCGGCATCGTGCTGGCGCTGGTCATGCGCGGCGGGTTCATCGCGGTCGGTGCCGCGGCCATCTCGCGCTTCTCGTGGGTCTTCTACATCTTCTCCGTCTTCCTGATCTACACCGCCGTCAAGCTGGCGACGCAGGGCGAGACGGACGAGGAGGACTTCAAGGAGAACGCGCTGATCCGCTGGTCCCGGCGGGTCCTGCCGATGACCAAGCAGTACGAGGAGTCCCGCCTCACGTCCCGGGACGAGCGCGGCCGGCTGCACATGACCCCGATGGTCGTGGTGCTCATCGCGATCGGCACCACCGACCTGATCTTCGCCCTGGACTCGATCCCGGCGATCTTCGGCCTCACCGCCGAGCCGTACCTGGTCTTCACCGCGAACGTCTTCGCGCTCATGGGCCTGCGCCAGCTGTACTTCCTCATCGGCGGCCTGCTCGACCGGCTGGTCTACCTCTCGATCGGCCTCTCGGTGGTCCTCGGCTTCATCGGCGTGAAGCTCTTCCTGGAGGCGCTCGCCGACAACAGCCTGCCGTTCATCAACGGCGGCGAGCACGTCGGGTGGGCCCCGCACATCGGCATCGAGCTGTCGCTCAGCGTGATCATCGGTACCCTCGCCGTCACCACCGTGGCCTCGCTCATCAAGTCGCGGCGGGACGCGCGTGCAGAGTCTGTAGAACCAGACAAAACGTCCAACGCCTCCTAAAGCCCCCAAACGGGGTCGCGCAAAGGACATCGAGGCGCGATTATGGGGTACCACGGCGGGCGGGTGATGCATCATGCACGAGATCGCACAGCAGGGTCATCTGGCGGCCCCTGCGGTGTTATGCCCGTTTCCGCCGCGGCTCTCGCCACACGTCGACGAGGTGCAGCGCTGGTCGCTTCACTGGGCGACCCGGCACGGCCTGCTCGAGCGGCCGGGCGCCCGGCAGGCCTTCGCGGGGGCCCGGTTCGCCAACCTCATGGCCCGCGCCCACCCGGACGCCGGGCCGGCCGAGCTCCAGCTCGCCACCGCCTGGCTGATCAGCATCTTCGTGCTCGACGACCTGCTGGAGAAGGCCCTGGTCCGCGCGCCGGGCCCGACCCGGGCCGCGGTCGACGGGTTCGTGCGCCGGCTGCGCCACCAGCGCACCGACGGCGGCGAGCTGGCCGGGGTGCTGGGGCGGCCGCTCACCGGCGCCCTCGACGAGGTGTGGCGGCGCACCGAGGAGCGGGTCAGCCCGGCCTGGCGCGAGCGGTTCGTCGGGCACGTCGCCGACTATCTCGACGGCACCCTGTGGGAGGCCGGCAACCGCGCGCACGACCACCCGCCGCTGCTGCACGAGTACCGCACGATGCGCTACCACAGCGCCGCGACGGAGATGTTCTTCGACCTCATCGAGCCCATGCACGGCGTCGAGGCGCCCGCGGCCCTGCTCGCCGACCCCGACTTCGCGATCATGCGGCAGTCCGCGGGCATGATCATCGGGATCTTCAACGACCTGGTCTCATGGCCCAAGGAGGTCGCCGTCGGCGACCACCACAACATCGTCTTCGCGTTCCAGCGCGAGCACCGGCTGTCGCTGCAGGACGCCGTCTACGCCGCGGTGGCCGAGCACGACGAGCACGTCACGACGTTCATGGCGGCCCGGGACCGGCTCGGCGCCGCCGACCCCGGGCCGTGCACCGACGACCTGGTCCACTGGATCCGCGGGAACCTCGACTGGTCGCTGGAGTCGGGCCGGTACGTCCCGGACATCCCGGCCCGCGTCCCCCGGCGGCGTGACCCGGACGCCTAGGCGTGGGCCCGCTTGCGGGCGACCCGCTCGCGGTCCTTCTGGTCGAGCATCACCTTGCGGATCCGGATCGCCTGCGGCGTGATCTCCACGCACTCGTCCTCGCGGCAGAACTCGAGGGCCTGCTCCAGCGACAGCTTCCGCGGCGGGATCAGCTTCTCCGTCTCGTCGGCGGCCGACGAGCGCATGTTGGTGAGCTTCTTCTCCTTGGTGATGTTGACATCCATGTCGTCGGCGCGGGAGTTCTCGCCGACGATCATGCCCTCGTACACCTCGGTGGTCGGCTCGACGAACATCGACCCGCGCTCCTGCAGGTTCATCATCGCGAACGGCGTCGCCACGCCCGAGCGGTCGGCGACGAGCGAGCCGGTGGCGCGGGTGCGCAACTCGCCGTACCACGGCTCGTAGGACTCGAAGACGTGGTGCAGGATGCCGGTGCCCCGGGTGTCGGTGAGGAACTCGGTGCGGAAGCCGATCAGGCCGCGCGCCGGGACGAGCCACTCCATGCGGATCCAGCCGGTGCCGTGGTTGACCATCTGCTCCATGCGGCCCTTGCGGGTGGCCAGCAGCTGGGTGATCGCGCCGAGGTACTCCTCGGGGGCGTCGATCGTCAGCCGCTCGGTGGGCTCGTGGATCTTCCCGTTGATCTCCCGCGTGACGACCTGCGGCTTGCCGACCGTCAGCTCGTACCCCTCCCGGCGCATCTGCTCGACCAGGATCGCGAGGGCCAGCTCGCCACGCCCCTGGACCTCCCACGCGTCGGGCCGCTCGGTGGGCAGCACGCGCAGCGACACATTGCCGACCAGCTCCCGCTCCAGGCGGTCCTTGACCAGGCGGGCGGTCACCTTCGCGCCCTTCACCTTGCCGGCCAGGGGCGACGTGTTGGTGCCGATGGTCATCGAGATCGCCGGCTCGTCGACGGTGATGCGCGGCAGCGCGATCGGGTTCTCGGCGTCGGCGAGCGTGTCACCGATCATGATCTCGCCGATGCCGGCCACGGCGATGATGTCGCCCGGCCCGGCCTCCTCGGCCGGCTTGCGCTCCAGGGCCTCGGTCATGAGCAGCTCGGAGATGCGCACGCTCTGCTGGGTGCCGTCCTCGCGGCACCAGGCGACCGTCTGCCCCTTGCGGATCGTGCCCTGCCGCACCCGGCACAGTGCCAGGCGGCCCAGGAACGGCGAGGCGTCGAGGTTGGTGACGTGCGCCTGCAGCGGGGCGCTCTCGTCGTACGCCGGCGCCGGGATCGTGTCGAGCAGCGTGCGGAACAGCGGCTGGAGGCTGTCGCTGTCCTCCGGCACCGTCCCGTCCTTCGGCTGGGTCAGCGAGGCGATGCCGTCGCGCGCGCAGGCGTAGACGATCGGGAAGTCGATCTGCTCCTCGTCGGCGTCGAGGTCGAGGAACAGCTCGTACGTCTCGTCGACGACCTCCTTGATCCGCGCGTCGGGCCGGTCGACCTTGTTGATCACCAGGATGATCGGCATGCGGGCCTTGAGTGCCTTGCGCAGCACGAACCGCGTCTGCGGCAGCGGCCCCTCGCTCGCGTCGACGAGCAGCACGACGCCGTCGACCATGGTGAGCCCGCGCTCCACCTCGCCGCCGAAGTCGGCGTGCCCCGGCGTGTCGATGATGTTGATCGTCACGGGGTCGCCGCCGTCACCCGGCAGGTACCGCACCGCGGTGTTCTTGGCGAGAATGGTGATGCCCTTCTCGCGCTCGAGGTCCATCGAGTCCATGACCCGGTCGGTCAGCTCGGCCCGGGCGTGGAACGCGCCGGCCTGCCGCAACATCGCGTCGACGAGCGTGGTCTTGCCGTGGTCGACGTGGGCGATGATGGCCACGTTGCGGAGATCTGCGCGGGTCTGCATAACGCCATTGTTCCAGGCGTCCGTTGCATGCCCACACGGACTGTGCACGCTGTGACGATCCTCGCCGGCGGGGCAGCGCTGCGGCCATCGAGCCGTTAGCCTGCGAGCACGGGGAGGTAGTCAATGGAATACACCGGGGACGCGGGTGGGGACACCGGCGGGGACACCGACGAGTTCCCGCGGCCCAGGCGGGCCGCGAGACGTGTCGGCACCGTCCTGCTCGCGCTGGGCCTCGCGGTCGTCCTGGTCGGCTGCGCGGTGATCGTCAACCTGGCCAGGGGCGTCGACCGCGACGAGCCGTCCCAGGCCGCGGTGACGAGCGCCGCGGCGCAGCCGTCACCGACCGAGTCCCCCTCCCCGTCCCCTTCGCCGCCGCCCCCGCCGCCACCGACGGAGGAAGCGACGGAAGAGGAGGCCCCGCCGCCGCCCCCGAAGACGACGAAGCCCGGCTGCCAGCCGACGTACAAGGGCAAACAGCTCGCGAAGTCCCAGGTCCGCAAGTATCTGGACACCGCCTCGAAGACGAAGTATTGGGGCACCCGGGCCCCGGCCGCGGAGCAGGCGATCCGGGTGCCGATCCGCCTGCTGTACGCGATCGCCGACCAGGAAAGCGGCTGGCAGTCCAACATCTACGCCTGCGACAAGGGCGTCGGCGTCATGCAGGTGATGCCCGACACCGAGACCTGGATGAACCAGCGCTTCGGCACGACCTACAACATCGACGTCCCGGCCGACAACGTCCACCTGGGCGCCCAGTACCTGGCCTGGCTGTTCTCCTACTACGGCGCCCAGCTGAAGGCCTACAAGTCGGACGGCACCTACAACCTGGCCGACCCGAAACTCCTCAACGGCGTCATCGCGGCCTACAACTGGGGCACCGCCGGCGTCGACCCGGCCCAGGGCAAGGCCGGCATCCCCAACGGCCAGTACGTCGACAACGTGAAAGCCCTGATGCAGACCTGCTGCGCAAACTACTGAACATCAAGCAGGCTCGGGTCCGTGCAAGGCGCGACCGTCGCTCCCGCCAGACACCGGTCGGGCCTTGGCGGCCCTCCCTGCCACCGCCGTCGTCCCAAGCCCCCACCAGCCGCACGGCGGGCGTGAGGGCGCGAGGTGCGGTGGGTACGCGCGCTTCCTAGACTCAGGTCGCATGAGGCTTGATCCGGTCGGTCGCTTGCTCAAACTCCCGCCACCGCTGGCCAACCGGGTCAACGTGACGCGCGCCATCCCCGTCCGGGTCGGGGACGGGGCCATCCTGCGCGCCGACCACTACGCGCCCGCGCTCGCCGCGAGCCTGCCCACCGTGCTCGTCCGCACACCCTACGGCCGCGGCGCGCCCGTCAGCCTGCTCTGTCGGGCCGTCGCCCAGCGCGGGTTCCACGTGCTCATCCAGTCGTGCCGCGGCACCGCCGATTCGGGCGGGACGTTCGAGCCGCTGCTCCAGGAGCGCGAGGACGGGCTCGACACGCTCGACTGGCTGCGCCGCCAGCCGTGGTACGACGGCCGGCTGCTCACCTACGGCCCCAGCTACGTCGGGTTCGTCCAGTGGGCGCTCGCCGCCGAGGCCGGCGACGAGCTCAAGGCGATGGCCACCATCGTCACCGCCTCCGACTTCGGCCCGCCCACCTACGCCGGCGGCGCGTTCTCGCTGGACACCGTGCTCACCTGGTCGGCGCTGCTGGAGGCGCAGCGCGGCCCCCGCCTGGAGAACGCCGTCGAGCTGCTGCGCGGCCAGCCCAGGCTCCAGCGCGGCCTGGCCCGCGTGCCGATGGCCGAGGCCGACCGGATCACCACCGGGACCGAGATCGAGTTCTTCCAGCGCTGGCTGGCCGAGGCCGACCCCGCCGCGCCCTACTGGACCGAGCGCGGCCACGCCCACCGCCTGCCCCACGTCACCGCGCCGGTCCTCATGATCGGCGGCTGGTACGACATCTTCCTGCCCTGGCAGCTGTCCGACTACGCGGCGCTGCGCAAGGCCGGCAGCCAGCCGTACCTCACCATCGGCCCCTGGCACCACGGCAGCGCCGCGCTGTTCCAGCACTCCGCGGCCGAGTCCGTCGCCTGGTTCCGGGCGCACACCGGCGGCCCGGAGAAGGTGCGCGAACGCCCGGTCCGGGTCCACGTCGGCGGGGCCGACGGGTGGCTCGAGCTGGCCGACTGGCCGCCGCCGGACAGCCTGCTGCGGCGGTGGTACCTCAGGAGCGGCGGGAGCCTGGACCCGGCGCCCGGCACCGACGGCGACCCGGTCGACGCGTTCACGTACGACCCGAAGGACCCCACCCCGGCGCTCGGCGGCCCGCGCCTGGTCGGCAAGATCTCCGGCCGGCGCGACAACCGGCCCCTGGAGTCGCGGCCCGACGTGCTGACGTTCACGTCCGCGCCGCTGACCGAGCCGCTCGACGTCATCGGCCCGGTCGCCGCCGACGTCGTCGTCAGGGCCACGATCCCGTACTTCGACGTCTTCGTGCGCCTGTGCGAGGTCGACGAGCAGGGCCGCTCCTGGAACGTCTGCGACGGCCTGGCCCGGGTGAGCGGGCCGGACCAGCCTGACGGCCGCGACGGCCCTGGAGGCTCTGGAGGCTCTGGAGGCCCTGACGGCCCGGTCCGGGTGCGGGTCGAGCTGTGGCCGACCGCGCACCGCTTCGCCGCCGGCCGGCGCATCAGGGTGCAGGTCAGCGGGGGAGCGCACCCGCGCTTCTCGCGCAACCCCGGCACCGGCGCCCCGCTCGGTCACGAGCTGGAGCTGCGCGCCGTCCGCCAGGAGCTGCTCGCCCCGTCGTCGATCACGCTGCCGGTGCCGGGGGCCTGAGCGGTCAGTCCTCCTGGAAGGTGGAGGGGCCCACGTCGGTATACGTGCCCTCGGCCGCGTCCCACTCGAACTGGCGGCCCTCCGAGCCCGAGCTCACGATCCTGCCGAACGCCGGGTAGCGCTCGACGAGCCACTCCAGGTCGGGCATCAGCAGCTCGGCCGCGTCGGCCAGCTGTTCGTCGGTCTCGTCCCCCACGAGGAGGTTCCAGCCGCTCGCCCGGCGGCCGTCCGGCGCCGGCGGGAGGGTGGCGTCCTCCGGATCGTGGTACACGTATCCGGGGGTCAGCGCCTCGTCCTCCACCAGTCGCCGCGACGCGAACGCGATCAGGTTACCCATGCCGTCCAGTATGGCGCCCGTCCTGAGGGGGACCCGGATGACCACCGCCGCCGAGGAGCACCGCACCATCGCCGCCCGGTTCACCGAGCTCACGCAGCATGCGCGCCCCGAGACCTGGGACGCCCCGTCGCCCTGCCCGGGCTGGGCGGCCCGCGACGTGGTGCGCCACCTCGTCGAGTGGCTGCCGGGCTTCCTGGCCGCCGGGGCGGGCGTGGAGCTGCCGAAGGGCCCGTCACCCGACGACGACCCGGCCGGCGCCTGGCGGGCGCACGCCGACGCCGTCCAGGCCCTGCTCGACGACCCGGCGAGCGAGTCGATCGTGCTGCGCGACCGCAACGTGGGCGAGCTGCCGCTGCCGGCGGCGATCGCGATGTTCTACACGTCGGACGTGTTCATGCACACGTGGGACCTGGCCCGCGCGACCGGCCAGGACGACACCCTCGACCCGCAGCGGTGCGAGCGGATGCTGGAGGGCATGGGGCCCGCCGAGGCCGCCATGCGGGCGAGCGGCCACTTCGGCCCGCGCGTCGAGGTCCCGGCCGGCGCCGACCCGCAGACGAGGCTGCTCGCCTTCATCGGCCGGACCCGGTGACGTCCGCGCCGGCCAGCCCGCGCACGGCGGCCACGGTCTGCGCCTCGGCCTCGACCGCCGAGCGGGTCGCGGCGGACAGCCGCACCCAGGGCGTCAGCACGACCTCCAGGCGGCCCTTGCGGACCGTGCCGCGCCAGGTGCCGGCCAGGTCGCCGTCGTGCAGCAGGACGCCGGGGTTGCCGAGCATCCGCCACACCTCCTTCTCCCGGGCCTTCTCCGGTGTCAGCACCGGGCGGTCGCGGGCCTGGAGGAACGGGTCCGAGGGCGGCAGCAGCCGCACGCCGGCGACCGGCTCGGCGGCGAGCAGTGCGGCGAGGTCCTCGGCCGGCAGCCAGGCCCGGCGCCCGCCGGCCGGCCCGCCGACGGTCACCTCGGCGAGGTCCGGCGGCCACGCCGGGCGGATCGCCGAGACGGTGGTGCCGAGGTACTTCGCCGCGTCGCCCGGCGTCGCCGGCCCGAGCAGCCGCAGGTAGGCGCGCAGCAGCCCGGACGTGCCGGCGGCCGCCCACGGCCCGCCCGGCCCGCCCGGCGAGCCCGGCCGGCCCGGCCAGCCCTCGATCGGCCGGAGCACGGTCTTCGCCGACGGCTCGTCCAGCTGGACCCCGCCGGCCAGGCCGGCCTGCTGGAAGAGGGCGCCGGAGATGTGCGTCGCCCCGCAGGCGCGGCAGTCGTAGGTCACCTCGGCCGGGACCCGGTCGCTGACCGCCCGGCTGACGTCGCCTTTCGCGGTCTCCCGCAGTACCACTGCGGAGAAAGCGTCAGCAGTGGCGGTGAAGGCCGCCAGCCCGAGCGGCCCGCCCGCCGGGATCTGGGTGCCGCCGAACCGGGCGGTCGCGTCGGCGTCGCTCAGCGGCCACAGGGCGGCCGCGAGCGCCGGCAGGTCGGCCCGCCGGTGCAGGTGCGGGGCGCCCCGGGTCGCCCAGACCAGCGCCAGGTCGCCGCCCAGCGGCCGGGTGGTGCGGGCGGCGAGGGCCTGCCGGGCGCTGCCGGCCGGCACGTTGGGCACGCCGAGGTCGAGCACGGCGAGCGCCTCCGCCTCGGCGTCGAGGCGTTCGTGGAGCTGGTTGGTCCGGGCGCGGTACGCGAGCACGGCCCGGCGGTCGACGGCAGGCATCAATCCATTCTTGCCGAGCCGTCGCCGACGGCGGAGGATCGATGCATGGGGGAGTCCACGGACCGGTTCACGGACGAGGAGCTCGCGTTCCTGCGCCACGTGCGCTTCGGCGAGCTGCCGATGCCGGTGCGACCGGATGAGCGCGTCGAGCTCACGGAGACCGAGGCCAGGCGCGACCGGCCCGACGACCCGTCGGCGCCGGAAGACAGCCTCTACCCCTACTGAGCGGCCTTACACCGGGTGGTGTGAGCCGTCCGGGTCGGGCATCTCAGTGAGGTCCGGCGGCCGGGTGGCCGACTCCGGCGGCGTGTCGCCGGGTGGCGTCCAGCCCGCCGTCAGGTCCTCGTCGACCTCTGCGGCCGAGCCCGCCGGCAGGTCCTCGCCCTGCGTGGCCCGCCCCGCGGCCCCCGACCTGATCGTCGAGTGGTGCTCGACGTATTCGTCGAACTCGTCCATGTCTGGACGCGTACCCCGGGCCAACCCCGACAAACACGCACAGTCTGTCCGCCGTGGCGTCGCAACGAGCCGGGTGGCAGCTGGAGCAACGGCGACGGGACCGCGGCGGCGCCGCGGTCCCGTCCCATCGGTAAGCCGGGCTACTTGAGCTGGGCGGCCGGGTCGGCGGCCACCTGGGCCAGCCGCTCCGGAGTCACCGCGCCGACCAGCACGCGGCCGTCGTCGGTGATGAGGACGCTGAACAGCTTGCTGTTGAACGTCCGCCCGCCGTTACCGGTCGGCAGCTGGCTGATCACGTCCTCGGCCTTCTTGGCCTC
>NZ_JBEXCY010000130.1:0-23071 GCF_040605515.1 Dactylosporangium sp. NPDC005572
GGCGGGCGCGGGCGGGCGGGCGCGGGCGGGCGGGCGCGGGCGGGCGGGCGCGGGCGGGTGTGACTCGGGCAAAGGTGGGCGTGCGGAAGCGGGCTCGGCGGCCGGGGGGAGGCGTCGAGCCCGCTTCCGTGGTGGGGGAGTTATGCCGTGGTGGCCCACATGGCGGAGAACGCGGCCGCCTCGCCCGCCAGCCAGCGCTCGATCTCCTCCGGCTTGTCCGACGGGTCCGGGCGCAGGGTCTCGCCGCGGCGGAGGTCGACCAGGGCCGGGGTCGCGTTGGGCAGGATCAGGTCCATGTGGCGGGCCATCAGGTGCAGGGTCGCGACGGCCGCCTCGTCCTGCGGCGGGTCCTCGTCGAAGTGCAGGCGGACCGCCTCGCCGCGGCCGTCCGAGTAGCGCAGGCCGAAGTGCGGGTTGATCTTCACCGGCAGGTTGCCGAGCATGGTCAGGGTGTCGCGGGCTTGGGTGACCTCGACCGGGGTCTCCAGGGTCTCCAGGTAGCGCAGGGCGCCCGGGACGACCGACTCGTAGAGCGGCTTCCAGCGGGCGTTGACCTGGTCGACGACGGCGTTGAGATACGTGCCGCCGGTGCGGAACTGGATGTCGGCCTTCAGGGCCTTGACGAGCTGCCCGTGCGGGTTGAAGCCGGAGCCGGACTCGCGCTGGCGGCGCAGGCCGCCGACGAAGCTCGCCTTGCGCGGACCGGTGCGGCCGACGTAACGGGTGAAACCCAGCAGCGTCGCGTAAGGAACGGAACCGGATTCGGTGGTGGTGACGGGGGCGGTCACGGGCGCTCTCCTCCCAGGTCAAGAGCAACTTTCGTACATACATTCTAATCGAACCGCGCCATGATTCCCACCCATCAAGGAGGTAGGTAAGGTGTGCTTCATGACGAAGTACCACTGGTTCCTGCCGACGACCGGCGACGGTGCCCAGGTCGGCGCGGCGACCGTCACCGCCGGGGCCGCCCGGCACGAGCGGCCGCCGACTGTCGGCTATCTGTCGGAGGTCGCGCGGGCCGCGGAGCGGGCCGGCTTCACGGCCGCCCTCACGCCGGTCGGCGCCGGTTGCCTGGACCCTCTGGTCATGTGTACCGCGATCGCCCAGCACACCACCACGCTCCAGCTGCTGGTCGCGTTCCGGGCCGGGTTCACGCTGCCGACGCTGCTCGCCCAGCAGGCCGAGGCGTTCCAGTGGATCTCCGGCAACCGGCTCGCCCTCAACGTCGTCACCGGCGGCGACCCGGTGGAGCAGCGCGCGTACGGCGACTTCACCGACCACGGCGGGCGCTACGCCCGGACCGACGAGTATCTGCAGATCCTGCGAAAGACGTGGGCGGGCGAGCGGTTCGACTTCGCGGGCGAGTACTACCGCGTCGAGGGAGGCGGGCTCGCGAAGCCGCTCGAGCACGTGCCGGCCGTCTACTTCGGCGGCGCGTCACCGGCAGCCGAGGACGTCGCCGCCCGGCACGCCGACGTGTACCTCCTGTGGGGCGAGCCGGTGGAGGCCATCAAGGAGCGCATCGAACGCATGCGCGCCAAGAACCCGAGCCTGCGCTACGGCCTGCGGATTCACGTGATCGTGCGGGACGACGCCGACCAGGCGTGGGCGGAGGCCGACCGGCTGCTCAAGGGCATGGATCCCGACCGGGTCGCGGCCGCTCAGCAGCGGTTCCAGCGGATGGACTCCGTGGGGCAGGCGCGGATGACCGCGCTCAATCAGCGAGACCTCGTCATCGGGCCGAACCTGTGGGCCGGCATCGGGCTGGTGCGCGAGGGCGCGGGCACCGCACTGGTCGGCAGCCCGGCCGAGATCCGGGCGCGGCTGGCCGAGTACGAGGCCGTGGGGGTCGACGAGTTCATCCTCTCCGGCTGGCCGCACCTGGAGGAGGCCGAGCGGGTCGGTCAGGCGCTCACAGCAAGTCCTGCACCGGTCCCAGCATGAGCCGCACGCCGAACGCGAGCGATCCGAGGGCGACCAGCACGAAGAACACCACGTAGATGATCGCCGGGACGCGGGTCAGGCGGGCGATCTGGTCCGCGTCCGAGTTCGGCGCCTGGCGGCGGAACCGCGACTGCTGCAGCTCGAAGACCGCGCGCACGCCGCCGAGCAGCATGAACCACGCGAAGGCGTAGGCGAACGCACCCTGGATCTGATCCGAGGCGTACCACGACACGACGAACACGATCGCGCCCGCCACGACGATGGAGACCACGCCGTAGACGTTGCGGATCATGATCAGCATGAGCGCCAGGAGTACCAGTAAAATCCAGAGAAGGATCGTCAACCGGCCGACGCCGAGGATCGCCGCCGCGGCGAGCCCCAGCAGGGACGGCGTGATGTAGCCGGCCAGGCCGGTCGCCACCATGCCGAGGCCGGTCGGCTTCCCGCGGGACAGGGTCAGTCCGGACGTGTCGGAGTGCAGCCGGATGCCGGAGAGCCGACGGCCGCTCAGCACTGCGGCCAGCGCGTGGCCGCCCTCGTGTGCGATGGTCACGAAGTTGCGCAGGACCTTCCAGACCGGGCCGAACAGCACCGCGAGCAGCGCGACCGCAGCAGTCGCGAGCACCACCTCGCGGCTGGGGGAGGGCTGCCGGCCGAATGCGTCGTTCAACACGTCGAACACGAATGCAGAGCCTGCCACCTGACGTGTTGAATGAACAGCGTGGAGATCAGGCGCTTTGCGGACACCGACTGGCCGGGCCTCTGGGAGGTGTGGCACGAGGTCGTCGTGGCGGGGGAGAGCTACGACAATGACCCCGCATCGTCCGAGAGCGATGCACGTGCACACTGGACCGGCCTTCTCGGGTTCGAGGTCTGGGTGGCCGTCGAGGACGGTGACGTCCTCGGCACGTACAAGGTCGGGCCCAACAAGGGAAAGCTCGGCGCACACGTCGCCAACGCGAGTTTCATGGTGTCGTCGCGGGCGCGTGGGCGGGGCCTCGGCCGCACGCTCGGCGAGCACTGCCTGGACCGCGCGCGTCAGCTCGGCTTCACGGCGATGCAGTTCAACGCCGTGGTCTCGACCAACACGGTCGCCGTGCGGCTGTGGCGCTCATTGGGCTTCATCATCGTCGGCACCATCCCCGACGGCTTCCAGAGCACGAAGCACGGCCTGGTCGACTTCCATATCATGCATCGGTACCTGTAACGGTGCTGCCCGGGCGTGGGTCCGTGGGGGGAGTTCGCCTGGTAGGAAATGCGTTCCGAAATTGTCGTACCTGTGTGGTGAGGTGTCGGCATGATTGCCGCTGCGCCGCCGGGCTTCGACGAACTCCTCGAGGATCACTGTGCCGACATCAGCGCCCTGACCCGCCACCTGCGTGACGTCATCCTCACGGCCCGCCCGGAGCTGACCGAGCGCGTCTATCGCGGCTGGCACGGGCTGGGCTTCCACCATCCCGAGCGGGGATACATCGCCGCCGTCTTCCCCGGCACTGACTCCGTGTCCGTCGGCTTCGAGCACGGTGCCGACCTGCCCGACGCGCACGGATTACTGCAGGGCACCGGCAAACGCCTGCGCTACCTGCGCTTCACCCCGGACGCGAGCGCCCCGACGCACGAGCACCTGGTGGAGTATCTCGACCTGGCCGTCTCCTAGCACGCCTTGCAGGAAGGTTCCCAGCGCGCTTTGCAGGAAGGCGAGCTGATCCGGCCGCCGCCGCAGCGGCCCCCGACAGCGCCGCGGTCGGCCGACGCGCACCCGCGGCACCTCGCCCAAGATCCGCTCCCACCGTTCCCCGTAGGTCTCCGGCGCGAAGCCACCCGCCCCGGTCGTCGCCGTGACCCGCCCGGCGACGAGCGTGTGTCGCAGTCGCGCCGCACCCGGCACGCCCTCCGCGTCAGGTCAGGTGGGCGCTGGGCGCCACCGGGAGGTTGGGCGAGCGCATCGCCTGGCCCTCCTCCGTCACCACCGCGCACTCGTGGCCCGGCAGCGTGGCCAGCCAGTCCAGGCCGCGCATGCCCATCGCCAGCGCGGCCGTGGCGTAGGCGTCGGCCGTGCCCAGCTCCGGGCCCACGACCGTCACCGAGCGCAGCGCCGTGGCCGGGGCGCCGGTGAAGGGGTTGAGGACGTGGTTGCCGCGCTCGTACGTGCCCGAGGTGGCCACCGCCGTGTTCGTCACCTCCAGCACCCACGCCACCGACATCGCCTCCCACGGGTGGCGGATGCCGACCCGCCAGCGGGAGCGGCCCCCCGGGGCGCCGCGGACGAAGATGTCGCCGCCCGCGTTGAGGCAGTGGTTGGCGGAGCCCTCGGCGAGCAGGCGGTCGCAGGCGCGCTGGACGGCCCAGCCCTTCACGTAGCCCGACGGGTCGAGCCGGCCGCCCGCGTTGATGTCGAAGTAGCCGTCAGTCTCCCGCCAGAGCTCGGCGCAGCGGTCCAGTACCTCGCCCACGACCGGGGAGCAGTCGGCGCGCCGCAGCTCGCCGCGGCCGAGGCGGCTGATCTCGCTCTCCGGCTTGTACGTGCTGAAGATCGTGTCCACCACCCGCAGCCAGTCGAACACGCCGTCGGCGAGCCGCTCCAGCTCCGGCACCGGCAGGTCGTCGGCCAGGTCGAGGCTGACGGCCATGCCCATGACGTGCTCCACGCGGACGAGGCTGTGCGCCATGGCTACGCCTGGTAGGCCCGGTCGATCGCGGACTGGAGCGACAGCTTGTAGCCGGAGCTGGTGTACGTGGCGCCGGAGACCGAGTCGATGTCGGCGCTCTGCGCGGCCAGCGCCTCGGCCTTCAGCTTCGGCAGCGCCGAGTTGTTGATCTGGACCGATCGCGAGTGGTCGCTCGGCGAGTCGAGGACCTTGACGTCGGTGATCTTGCCGCCGGAGACGACGATCGACAGCTCGACGTTGCCGTAGTCGACGTAGACCGCGTTGCCCTTGAAGGTGCCGTCCTTCATCGTCGTGCGCGGCGGCTTGGGCGCGGCGGTCGTCGGCTGGGGCTGGCCGGGCGCCGTCGTCTTGCCGGGCGCCGCCGCCGTGGTGGTCGCGGCCGTACCGGGGACGGCGCTGCCTGGCGCCGTGGACGCCCCCGGCTGCGGTGGAGCGGCGACGGAGCCACTCGGCACCGCGCCAGGCTTCGGCTCGCCCGCGGCGGGCTGCATCGCCTGGTCGGACGGGCTGCTGAAGCCCGCCTTGGCGCCGACGAGCAGGATCGTGCCCGCCGCCGTGCCCATCAGGGCGATCATCGCGCGTCGCACCGCAGTACCAACTCTCAGAACTCGAAGGGGTCCAGGTGAACCTGCCGGCGCGGCACCCGCAGGCGGCGCAGCACCTGCAGGGACTGCTCGACGAGCCCGTCGGGGCCGCAGAGGTACACGTCCCGGTCGGCGATGTCGGGCACGAGCTCGCGCATGCCGGCGGGCGTGAACAGCCGGCGCGGGCCGGGGGCGCGCCGGTCGCCGACGACGAACCACAGCTGGGCGTGCCGCAGCTGGGCGACCTGCTCCAGCTCGTGCCGCAGGTGCAGGTCGTGGACGGCGCTCGCGCGGTACACCACGACGGCCCCCGGCGGCAGCTCCTCCAGCAACGCCCGGATCGGCGCGATGCCGCTGCCGGCCGCGATGAGCAGCGCCCGCTGCCGCACCCGCCGGCTCGCCGTGAAGTCGCCCCACGGGCCCTCGACGAAGATCCGCACGCCCGGCCGCAGGTTGCGCAGGCTGTGGGTGTGGCTGCCGACCGTCTTCACGGTGAGCCGCAGCCAGCGGCCGTTGGGCGCGGCCGAGAGCGAGAACGGGTGGGCCTGCCACCAGTAGCCCCGGGCGAGGAACCGCCAGCGGAAGAACTGCCCCGCCTCGGCGTCGAGATCATGTAAGCGGTGGCCGGTGATGTAGATCGAGACCATGTCCGGGCCTTCGGTCACGACGTCGGCGACCTGCAGCCGGTGACGCAGGTTGAGCCCGAGCGGCGCCAGGATCCGGCCCCACACCACGGCGGCGGCAATCACCACGTAGAACGCGATCCAGGTCGTGCGGCCCAGGCCCGGCCGGAACAGCTCCTGCCCGTTGGAGAACTGGTGCGCGAAGCCGAGCAGCAGCGCCAAATACGCGGTCAGGTGCAGGAAGTACCACAGCTCGTACGGCAGGGCCCGGCGCAGCCCGCGGATGCTCAGCAATCCGATGCACACGAGCATGCCGGTCGCGAGGAACGCGGTGACCATGTCCTCGTACTCGGTCAGGATCGTCCCCAGCTCGCTGACGAACCCGACCCGGTCCGCGTACGCATAGCCGACGGTGATCAGCGCCGCGTGCGACAGGATCGTGATCAGCACCGACCCGCCGAGCTCACGGTGCCACAGCCCGAGGTGGCGGGCGCCGATCCAGCGCTCCAGGAAGCCGACCCGGCTCATCAGCACGATCTGCACGAGCAGCAGGTAGCCCGCGACGAGGCCGGTCACCCGGCCCGCCGACTGGAACAGCTCGGCGGACGTGTTGAGCGAGCCGGTCTCCGTGTTGAGCCACCAGGGCAGTACCGCGAGGCCGAGGCCGCCCCAGAAGAGGGTGCGCAACATGAACCGTCCGGCGCTGTTGTGCTCCACCGGGCGCGCGGCCGGGGCGGCGAGTTGGCCGGCGGGGCGTTGCCGTGGGACGGTCATGGTCGCTGTCTCGTGCTGTGCATGTGGTTCCACTGCCATCTGGATATCAAGGCCCGCAGCTCAGCAGCCATGGGCTAAAGCGGGATTTCAACTTGCGCACAGTTTCTAGCTCCCCGGGCTTCGCCCGCGGTTTTGTGGGGGGTTCCCACCCCACACCCCCCATGCGCCGCTGCGCGACGCACCGAAGTGGGTGGTTGGTCTCCGAGCAGGTGTTCCGCCTCCCGCTGCACACAAGCTGTTCCTAGCTCCACGGGCTTCGCCCGCGGTTTTGTGGGGGGTTCCCACCCCACACCCCCCATGCGCCGCTGCGCGACGCACCGAAGTGGGTGGTTGGTCTCCGAGCGGGTGTTCCGCTTCCCGCTGTACACAAGCTGTTTCTAGCTCCCCGGGCTTCGCCCGCGGTCTCGTGGGGGGTTCCCACCCCACACCCCCCATGCGCCGCTGCGCGACGCACTTGCGTGGGTGCTCACGCTACGAGCTGGGTGTTCGCCTCCACGGAGCCTCTCGCACTACCCCCACATCCCCTTGCGCCGCTGCACGCGCGCTCAAGGTGGTCCTTGCTCCGCGGGCTTTGCGGGCGCGGTGTACTCAAAGGTTTTCTGTGGGAGTCATGGTCGCACGTGGGTCCGACACTTTTTGTCCGCAGCGGTCCTAGACTGTCGCGATGCAGCGGAGCCGGCGGATTGTCCTGGTCACCGCGGCGTTGCTCGTGGCTGCGGCGGTCACGGTGCTCGGCGTCGCGTACTCCATCGGCGCCTTCACCGACGAGGGTCGCTTCGGCACCGCCCCGGGCTGCGGCGTCGTCGACGCGGCCACCGTCGCGCCGGTGCTGGCCAACCCGCAGATCGCCGCCGACGGCGACAACTGCACCGCCACGGACGGCCAGACGCAGATCAACGTCGGCTTCACGGTCGTGACGAAGCGGGGCAACGTCGGCGGCCCGAAGCTCGCGGAGCGCTTCATCGACGCGGTCGGCGGCAGCGACACCGAGCGGCTCAAGGGCGTCGGGGAGCAGGCGATCCGGCAGCGCACCAACGCCATCGGGGCGCCGCAGATCATCACGATGCGGGTCAGCAACCTCATCGTCGTGCTGTCGGTGGCCAACCTGTCGGGCGGCGACCTCCCGGCGGGCGCCGAGGACGGTCTGGTGAAGGTGGCGATGACGCTGGGCACCCGGCTGGCGAAGCAGTAGTTCGCTGCCACTGCACGAAGTCGCAATTCGGGCAGCACCGGCAAGGCCGGATCAAGCGCCCAGCCGGAGAGGGTTGGCTACGGGAGCTGGCGCAGGAAGCGGCCGGCCGCGTCCGAGCGGTCGTGGTACCCCAGCGCCCGGTAGAAGGCGTGCGCCCCCTCGCGCGTACGCATGCTGGTCACCTCGACCGACGAGCACCCGCGCATCAGGCCGAACGTCTCCGCGGCGGCCACGAGGCTCGTGCCGATGCCCCGCCCACGGGCCGACTCGGACACGGCCAGCGCCACGATCCGCAGCCAGGCGCCGTCCTTCTCGAACGACGGGATGATGTGTGCCGCGATCACGCCCAGCAGGCGGCCCCGCTCGTCCCACACGAACGAGGCCCCGTCGGGGTGCTCGACCCAGCGCTGCAACCGCTCCGCGACGTTGGTCTCGCCCTGCGGGTAGCCGAGCTGCTCCAGCAGATCGGCCACCTGCTCGGTGTCGTCGACGGCCAGCCGCCGGACCCCACGGGCGACCTGCATCCGGTAGCTGTGCAGCACGTCTGCGCTCATAGATTGCAGAGTAGAACCGGCCGCCCGATCTGTGCCTGCCGGGAAGTAGTCATTCAAGTTCATGGCTCACGTGCACACGATTCCTGCCTCTTGACATTCCGCATCCGCAGATGCACGTGCGTCAGATCGCGCAGGAGTCGTCGGTGCAGGCCTCGGCGTCCGGCGAGCCGAGCACGGTGAGCGACGACTGGCGCAGCGCCTGCTGGAAGATCTCCACAGGCTGCGCGCCGGAGACGCCGAGCCGGCCCTCGAAGACGAAGAACGGCACGCCGCTGATCCCGTACGCCCGGGCGGTCGCGATGTCCTCCTCCACCCCGTCGGCGAACGAGCCGTCGGCGAGCGCCTGCTTCGCGGCCACCTCGTCCAGGCCGACCTCGCCGGCCAGGCCGGCCAGCACGGCGTGGTCGCCCACGTCGGTGCCCTCGGTGAAGTACGCCCGCATCAGCCGCTCCTTGAGCTCGCCCTGCTTGCCGCCCGCCTTGGCGAAGTGCAGCAGCCGGTGGGCGTCGAGCGTGTTGACGGTGCGGGCGCGATCAAAGTCGTACTGCAGGCCCTCCTCCGCGGCGATGCCCGTCACGTGGGCGAACATCCCCCGGACCTGCGCCTGCGACAGCCCCTTGCGCGCGGCCAGCGACTCGGCCACGGTCCGCGGGTCGCCGCTCGGCGTCGACGGGTCGAGCTGGAAGCTGCGCCACTCGATCGAGACCTCGCCGTCGAACGTGGCCAGGGCCCGCTCCAGGCGACGCTTGCCGATGTAGCACCAGGGGCAGACGATGTCCGACCACACCTCGACCTGGATCATGGGCGCTCCTTACTCGTTGATGCTTCAACAATAGCCTCCGGAGCGGGCTGCGGATCAACGGGCCACAGTGCGACGACGGCCACTCCCAGCACTACGAGGATGCCGGCCAGCACGCGGCACCGCCGGTACCAGAAAAGCCGCAAAGAATGACAGAAGCACCGCTGCCGGCGTGAAGACCCCGAAGAACCAGGGCCAGTCGGCCGAGCGCAGGACCGCGACGGCGACGAGGTTGCCCACGATGCCGCCGATCGAGCTGGCGCAGGCCTGGCACAGCCGCCTTCGACGCGGACGGCGCCCACGGTTGGCTGCGCGCGTGCGTGCGCGAGACCGTGGGCGCCGCCCTGTCGCTCACCAGTCCGAGTTGACCCCGCCGGTGCCCAGGATGACCTGGTCGAACGTGTTGCCGTCGTTGTCGTCGGTGTAGGCGACGCTCAGCTCGCCCCAGTTCGACACCGCGACGCCGATCTGCTCCTGGCGGCCGGTCGCCGTCTGGCTCAGCGGCTGCGCCGCGAGGCGGCCGGCGGTCGTGCCGTCGGCATTGAACCCGCCGACCCACACGTCCGGGTTGGCGCCGCCGACCGACCAGCCGACGACCGTGCTCGTCTGGCCGTCGATGCCGATGACCGGGTTGGCGGCACCGTTCGCGACGAGCACCTCGGCCCCGCGGGCGACCGCCCCGGTGCCGAACGACCGCGTCCACACGCCGGCGGTGCCGGTGTGGTCGGACTCGTACGCGACCGCGAAGTCGCCGTTGAAGTTCGCCGCGATCGCCGGGTGGCGCTGCTGGCCGTCGGCCAGGCTGTTCGCGGTCCGCCGGGACAGCGTCACCGCGCCGTTGGCCTTGGCCAGGCCGACCAGCCCGACGTTGTAGAACCCGTTGCCGTCGCCGTCCTCGTCCCAGACGACCAGCGCGTCGCCGGACGCCGAGACCGCCACGTCCGGCCGGTGGTGCTGGCCGGTGGTCTGGCTGGCGAAGACCTCGTAGGCCTTCGTGGCGGCCGCGGTGTAGCCGGCGGCCTTGACCGTGTACGTCGTGCCCTGGACGTCCTCCCAGACGACCGTGAACGCCGGGGCCGCGGTCGTCGGCGCGCCGTCCGGGTCGACGGCGACCTTCGGCTGGATCTGGTCGCCGGCGGTGTCGGCGTTGGCGCGGCCGGACGCGAGCACGGAGCCGGCGGGGGAGACGACGCGGTACTGGATGTTGAACACCCCGTTGCCGTCCGCGTCCTCGGCCCAGACCACGACGGCGTTGCCCTTGTCGTCGAGGCCGACGTCCGGGCTGATGTGCTTCCAGTTGGTACCGCTGGTGCCGCCCGCCGACAGCTTCAGCTCGTACTTCGCGGTGCCGTTGGTGAACAGCCGCACCCAGACGTCGGAGTGGTTGTTGTTGGCGGCGTCGGTGCTGTCGCGGTCGTCCTCCCAAGCGACGGCGACCTGGCCGTTGCGGTTGGTGGCGATGCTCGGCACGTCCTGGTCGCCGGTCGCGACGCTGTTCGCGGTGGTCCACGTCATCGACGCGGCGGCGAGCGCCGCGGCGACGGCGGCGGTGGTGATGGCGGCCATCGTGCTCCCTTACAGGGCCTGGAGGCCGGGACGGCCGTCGAGGATCGCGAACGACTTGAGCGTGCTGGCGGCGGCGCCGTGCTCGGTCACCGAGGTCAGGCCGCGGAAGTCGGCGGTGACCTGGGCCTGGGTGATCCGGGTCCGGACGTAGCCGCGGCGGTTCGAGTAGAACTTGAGGTGCGGGTTGGTGGCGCCGTTGGGGATCGTCGTGGTGGCCGAGCCGTTGCCGCCCGAGGTGATCGAGGTGCAGACGAGCTCGGTGGCGACGGCGGCCGTCCCGGCGTCGTTCATGACGTTGTTCCCCCAGCTCGCGTGCACGTCGCCGGTGAGGACGAGCGGGTTGCGCACGGCGCGGTCCGAGAAGCCCTGGAGGATGCGCGACCGGGAGGCCCGGTAGCCGTCCCAGGCGTCCATGTTCGACGCGCCGCTCGCGTCGAACTGCTTGGCGAAGAACACCTGCTGGCCGATCACGTCCCACTTGCCGAGGTGCTGGCCCAGGCCGTCGAGCAGCCAGCTCTCCTGCGCGGTGCCGGGCAGGCTGCGGCTGGCCAGGTCGGCGTCGGCGCACACCTTCCAGCCGTCGCCGCACGCCTGGTCGTTGCGGAACTGGCGGGTGTCGAGCATGTGGAAGGTGGCCAGCTGACCCCAGCGGACCCGGCGGTACAGCTGGATCGAGTTCCCGCTGTTCTTGTTGGCCGGCCGCAGCGGCATGTTCTCGTAGTACGCCTGGTAGGCGGCGGTGCGCCGGGCGGTCCACTGCGCGGCGGTCAGCGCCGGGCTGCTGTCGGCGCGCACCATGTTGGCGTAGTTGTTCTCGACCTCGTGGTCGTCCGGCACGACGAGCCAGGGCGCGACGGCGTGAGCCGCCTGAAGATCCGGATCGCTCTTGTACTGCGCGTAACGCCGGCGGTAGTCGGCCAGCGAGACGATCTCGGCGCCGAGGTGCTGCCGCACGCCGGAGGAGCCCGCCCCGCCCTCGTAGATGTAGTCGCCCAGGTGCAGGATCAGGTCGGGACGGTCGTCGGCCATGCGCCGGTAGGCGGTGTAGTAGCCCGACTCGAAGTGCGCGCACGAGGCGAACAGCATCGTGAAGTCGCGGCCGACGGTCGTGACGGCGGGCGCGGTCCGGGTGCGGCCGACGGGCGAGATGTGCCCCTGGGCGCGGAAGCGGTAGTAGTACTCGGCGTCGGGGTTGAGCCCGCCCGCCACGACGTGCACCGAGTGGGCCTCGGGGTAGCGGGCGGTCACCGTGCCGGAGGCGACGAGCGACGCGAACGTGTCGGTGGTCGAGACCTGCCAGTCGACGGCCACGTCGGCGTTGGCCATCCCGCCCTGCCCGTCGGCGTTGAGGGGCGACGGGGCGAGGCGGGTCCAGAGCACGACGCTGCTGGCGTCCGGGTCGCCGGAGGCGACGCCGAGCTGGAACGGGTAGGGGACGGCGGCCTGCGCACTCTTGGCGGCCGCGAGGACGACGCCGGTGGTGGCGAGCCCACCGAGGACGAACGTGCGGCGGCTGAGCCCGGGCTTGGCTTTCATGGCGACACCATCGAGTTCCCCCGTGAACACAGCGTGTCCGCTCGCTGTATAGATAACTACGGATATGTTTGGATCAAAGTGGCCGCGTCACCCTCCAGCAGCGTCGGCGCGAGCTCGGTGCCGCTGTGCTGGGACTCCCGCACGATCCGGCCGAACTCGGCCGCGGGCCGGCTGTTGGCCGCCGCGACGAGCAGGTGGTCCGGGTCGGGGATCGCGACCACGATCCGTTCGGTCTCCAGCAGCTGCGTCATGCGCTGCGGGAAGTCGGGCAGCGCGACCGCCGAGGAGACGAAGTAGCCCTCCCGGCGTAACGACAGCACCCCGTTGTCGAGGGCGTCCACGCGCAGGCCCCGGGTGAGGTTGCCGAACGCCTCGCCGAGCCGGTCGGCGAACGTGGAGCGGTCCATGAAGTGGCTCACGCCGACCGTGCCCCGCTCGGTGGTCGCGACCATGGCCAGCGCCACGGCCAGCCCACCGGGCACCACCTCGTGGAACGGCAGCGCCTGCAGCAGCGGGCCGCTCTGCGGCCGGACGCTCCACAGCACCGGCAGCAGCTCGCCGCTCTCCTCGGCGTGGCGCACCTTCTGCTCGAACTCGGCCTTCGCCATGGCCTGGTACGCCTCGGCGAAGGCGGCGTCCCAGTCGCCGTCGCTCGGCCGCTCGAACGAGTACGTGAGCCGGGCCTCCGGGAACTCGTGCTCGATGAACGCGAGGTCCGCCGGCGACGGCTCCCACTCGCTGTAGAGCTCGACGACCTGCGCACCGGTCGCGCGGTGCGCCCGCTGCACCTCGTGCCAGGCCTGCCGGACGGCGTCGTCGTCGCGGGTCCGCCCCTGACCGATCGCCGGCCGCTCGACGCCGGCCAGCCGGAACGCGACGAGATTGCTCGATGGGTCCTTGTCCATGCGCGGCACGGTACCCGCTTCCGCCGGCCTCGGCAGGACTGTCCACAAGTGCTCGGTTATCCACAGATTCGGCCCAAGATCCCAGCGGGGTGGCCGGGTCGTGGCGCAAGCTGCGGGCCGAACCACCTACTGGAGGGAGACTCCCGATGTTCGACACGACGGTGACCATCGTCGGCAACGTGCTCAACCCGCCGGACGCCCGGCGGCTGGTGGACAGCCAGGCGCTCGTCACGCATTTCAAGGTGGCGGCCCACTCGCGGAAGTTCGACCGGGCCGGCGAGCGCTGGGTCGACGGGGACAGCCTGCGGGTGCGCGTGAACTGCTGGCGCCAGCTGGCCGACAACGTCGCCCGCAGCGTGAACGTGGGCGACCCGGTGATCGTGACCGGCCGGCTCTACAGCCGCGACTGGGAGGGCGACGATCACGTCAAACGGGTGAGCTACGAGCTGGACGCGTTCTCGGTCGGGCACGACCTGGCCCGCGGTCGCTCGAAGTTCGCGCGGATCAAGACGAGCACGCAGACGTCGTCGATCGACGACGAGCAGGCCGACAGGCGCATCGGCGAGGCGCCGACCGAGCCGGCGCCGGAGGTGACCGAGTTGCCGCGCCGCCGGGAGTACGACGGCGACCTCGGCGGCTACGTCACCCTGGTGGACGAGGAGGCGGTCCGCGATCCGTTCGCGGACGAGGTGCTGGCGGAGCTGGCCGAATCGCTGGACCCGGCTTCTGGGGCTTCCGCGGAGGACCCCTCGGAGGACTCCTCGGACGACGCTTCGGACGACGCTTCGGACGACGCTTCGGACGACTCGTCGGATGACGACGACGTCCCGGAGCCGGTGGCCGGTCGGCGGCGGCGTACCCGGCGGGTGGCGGTTCCCGCGTAACCGCGGGTTCGTGCGGCCGCGCCGGTATAGCATCCGCCGTCCCGGGTAGGCGGACCCGGTGTGCGGAAGTGTTCGTGGACCGGGCCGGCTTTTGCCGGCCGGTCCGGTCGTCACGGGCAACCGACCAGATTGACGCAATCCATTGCCTGAGGGCAGTCCAAGATCCGACACGAAGAACGAACAGTGGCATGACTTGGGCGGTTCATGCGCTGGGCTGGCCCCACAGCTCTACAATTCGTAACGGTCGAGCACCGCCGCTCGTTGCCCCGTTGACTGTCGTTCGCGCCAGCCAATAGGCTCCGCGGCGGACTCGTCGGCGAGCAGGCGGGGCCCTTGTATGGACTCGACAATCCACGACCCGTCTGCCCATCGGGTTCTTGCTGATCTGGAGGGCGGCATGGTCGCACCGGCCACGCTACGTGTCGATGCCGTTGAGCTCGACTCGATCAACGCGACGATCGAGCGGCTGGCCGGCGAGTTCGACACCGTCGAAAGTGGGCCGTTCCTCCGGGCCGTCACCCTCGCGTCCCACGAATTGCCCGCCCGCATTCGCGGTGAGCTGCTCGACTTCAAGATGGAGGAGACCAACGGCGCAATTCTGATCCAGGGATTGCCGGTCGACGACACGGAGATCGGTCTGACGCCGTTCGGTCAGCCGCACGACGAGCGGGCGACCCTGCGCCAGGACATCGCCTTCTTCCTCTTCGCCTCCTGCCTGGGCGACCCGATCGGCTGGGAGACGTACCAGCAGGGCCGCCTCCTGCAGCACGTCGCCCCGCAGCCCGGTCACGAGCTCGACCAGACGAGCACGGGCTCGATCAGCAACCTCGAATGGCACACGGAAGAGGCCTACCACCCCTTCCGCCCCGACTACGTGGGCCTGATGTGCCTGCGCAACCACGATCACGTGGCCACGACGCTCACGCAGGTCGCCGACCTGAAGCTGAGCGCGGAGGACCAGGCGCTGCTGCGCGAGAAGCGCTACGTGATCCGGCCGGACGACGCCCACGTCAAGCACCGCGAGGACGTCCCGGGCCTGGCCGACCGGCTCCACAGCTACGGGCGCATCGACCAGATGCTCGCCGCCCCGGAGCCGGTGGCCCTGATGTTCGGCGCCGAGGACAGCCCGTATCTGCGCGTCGACCCGTACTACATGGACAAGCCCGACCAGGACGAGTACGCGGCGGCTTATCTGCGCCTGTGCGGCGAGATCGACGCGAACCTCCAGGACGTCCCGCTCCAGCCCGGCGAGATCCTGTTTCTGGACAACTGGAGAACCGTTCACGGCCGCAAGCCCTTCCGGGCCGACTACGACGGCCGCGACCGCTGGCTGAAGCGCCTGAGCCTCACGCGCGACCTGCGCAAGTCCCGCCACATGCGGTCCCAGGTCAACGGCCGCAGCATCGGCTGACCGTTCGCGCCACGGGCGCGTCGAACATAGGAGTTGCCGTGCGTCGGCCGCTCGTGGTGTCCTGGGAACGTCGATATGGCTCCCCACAAGCGAATCCGCCGGCGCAGGCGGTAGCCTGTGCGACGACATGCGCTCGTAGCTCAGCGGATAGAGCAGGGGACTTCTAATCCCAAGGTCGTAGGTTCGATCCCTACCGGGCGCACCACGTTGACCAGGGCATATTCAGATCCTTGGGTCATTTGGCACAGCAGGCTACCCGCGTCGACAGCGCTGTGAGTGGTCGCCACTCAGGGCGCAATCGCGGGCGGGACCTGTCAACCTTGGTTTTGACGGGGCGCCGCGGGTGCAGGCGATGGAGATCATGTGGTGATCTGGTCTGTCGGCTTACGGAACAGCGCAACCAACCAACCGATGAGCAGCACGAGGGCGACCGCACCCGCCACCGCCGCCGCGATGAGGAACGGCCGCTCGCCCCGCGAGAACCAGAACTGGTGCACGGCCAGCGACCATGCCAGCCCGAGCACCGCGAAATACGCAGTGAAGTGCGTGCGGGACAGCCGGCCGAGACCGCCCCAGATCCGCTGTCCCCGCGTACTCACGCCGCGCCGGCCAACCACGACGACCGCATAGGCGAAGAGCGTCACGCCCGGCACCTCCAGCAGGGTGAACATGACGCTCACCAGAATGCGGACAAGCATGCCGGTCTACCTCCGTGCCGCACTGGGAGCCCATCTGGCACTGATCGCGACACTGCCCACCCACCCCACGATCGCTTCGTTGACTCTGTCGAACACGTTCTGGGCGCCCAGCGAGCTGTGCCTCAGGGTGCCGACGAGCGGGGCCAATTGGTCGAAGAGCTCCCTGGCGTCCTCCAGGGCGGCCTCCCGGGTCGCCACCACGTGCTTCGTGTTCGCCGTGATGTCGACGAAGTCGGAGTCGACGGACACCGTCCAACTCCACGTCGAGGCGTTGCGGCGTGACGGGTCGACGATGGCTTGACCAGCGCCGTCCAAGCGACGGTGATCCGCATTGCTGAACGCGCTGTCCCGCATGATGGCGGCGAGTCGATCGGAGAGCAGCGTCATCGACAGGTCCTTCCTGCATCGGCGAGTGTCCAACCCAACGATGGAGCAACGACGCCACCGACGGCAATTGGCGCGCCGAGGCCAAGGCTGCGGCCTGCCCGGACATACGGCCACGGCCGCGGACCGCCGCGCCACAAGGCCCGGGCCGGTCCGCTGGGCCGACCGCTGGCCCGTCCCGGAAACCCGGCAGATGAGCGCCTCCGGGGCAGCATGATGACCGTGCACCTCGCCCGCCACGTCGATGACAAGGTCCCGGTCGTTCCAAGCCCCCGACATCGCAGGAGTCCAGGAGTGACAACGCAAGCCACCCCGGCAACAGCACCGCCGCCCGCGCCGTCAACGCCGGCACCGCCGTCTGCGGCGACGACGGCGCCGCCGTCCGCGACGACCATGCCGGCACCGCCGTCCGCGCCATCGGCGACGGCGTCGCCGTCCGCGGCCACGAAGCCGGTGCGGCGCTCGGCGATGAGCCGATGAACGGGCGCCGCCGCGAGGACACCCGCAACGCCATCGGCATGCTGACCCTGCTGTTCCAGGCGCCCTTGGACGGCGAGACCCGGTCCGAGTACCTCCAGCAGATGATCGGTGAGGACGACGCCGTCGTCGACATCGGGCGGGCGTTCACCGGCATGACCAACCTGGCCGCGCTCATCCTCATCGAGCACACCCGGGCCACCGGGACGCCGGCTGCCGAGGTCCTCCAGCGCATCGCCGCCGACCTCGCCGCGGACGAGCCTGACTAACCCCACAACGCGCCAGGGCCGGCCGCACCATGGCGACGCTGTGTGGGAGCAACGTTGGGAATGAGTGCTGTCCTGATGGCCTCCTTCGTTCGGTTGTGGAACGGGCCGGGTTGCCCGGGCCGGCGCCGGGGCAGCTGAGCCGGCGGCGGTGGGCACCCCGGCGTCCCCTCCGTCGGCCTAGGCGACGGTGCTCAGACGTCGGGGACGGCGATGGGCGGGGCGCGCGTCCTGCATCGGGTTAATCCGGACCGGTACTGGTTGCCTGCCATCGCCGTCTCCCTCCCGTTCGAGAGGAAGCCTGCGCCCAACCCGGCCACCGCCGCTCGACCCCACTGCCGAATCTGTGGATAACCATCGGCTTGTGGACAACCGCCGGTCGGCGGACGACCCGCCGCAACCGGCTCTGAGCAGGGCTGAGAGTCTTCGCGAGGGGATCAGGCGTAGCCGGGAATTGCCGCGTCGACGTCGGCCTGCCGCATCGGCGGCGCCTGCCGTACATCTGCGAAAAGCTCCCAGATGCCGCGGCGGCGAACCAGCAGTTTGCGCGAGAGCAGGTGGCGGTCGCCGGCGAAGAACACCCGGTCGACGGCCCGGCGGACCTTGGCCAGCCCGGGCGGGGAGTGCGAACCGGTGACGATGACGACGTCGCGGGCCGGTACGCCGACGACGAGCTCGCCCGGCACGGAGCGCTCGAGCCCGGCCCACAGGGGCTCGGCGAGCAGGAGGGTCGACGCGATGCCGTCGAAGTTGAGGATGAGGGCCGGCGGCTGGCCGTGGACGGCGACGGAGTCGAGGCGGGCGTCGAGGTTGTACGCGGCCTGGCGGCGCAGCATCCGTCGAGGCATTTCCATTCGTTGCAGGTCAGCCCAGGTCACGAGGCGCTGCCCGAACGGCGGGCCGTAGCTATACCCCACTCCGAGGCCGCCCATGAAGTCGTCGAGCACGGGCGCGTGCACGTCGTCCCGCCGGACATCGCGGAGCGGGACGAGCACGGGGAGGAGCACGAGCTGCACGACAGCAAAATAAGACGGTGACGGATGTGAGACAAGCTCTTGTTTTCGCACCATCTGATTGCTATTGGGGTCACCGTGGACCGCCTCCGGTTTTGTCAGACCCCCTCGGTAGGTTCTCCGCATGGCTCAACCCAGGTTCGCAGCGGACGCCGTCGGCATGGTGCTCGGCGCGCTGCTCGACGTCGTGTTCGGTGACCCGCGCCGGTGGCATCCGGTGGCGGGCTTCGGTCGGTTCGCGTCGCTCGTCGAGCGGCGCACCTATGCGGACGACCGGGTCGCGGGGGCCCGCTTCGCCCTGGTGACCGTCGGTGTTCCCGTCGTCGCCGCCGCGGCCGCGGCCAGGCTGACCAGGCGCAGACCGCTGGCCCGCACCGTGCTCGTGGCCGGCGTGACCTGGGCCGCGCTCGGCGGCACGAGCCTCGCCCGGGAGGGGCGCGTGATGGCCGACCGGCTGGAGCGCGGCGACCTGACCGGCGCGCGGGAGCAGTTGCCCAACCTGTGCGGGCGCGATCCGTCCGCCCTCGAAGCGCCGCAGTTGGCCCGGGCGACGGTCGAGTCGGTCGCGGAGAACACCTCCGACGCCGTTGTCGGGCCGCTGTTCTGGGGCGCCGTCGCCGGGCTGCCGGGCATCGTCGGCTACCGGGCGGTGAACACGCTGGACGCCATGGTCGGGCACCGCTCGTCGCGCTATGCCCGGTTCGGCACCGCGTCGGCTCGCCTCGACGACCTCGCCAACCTGGCACCGTCGCGGTTGACGGCGGCGCTGACGGTGGCGGCGGCGCCGGTGGCCGGCGGTGACCCGGGCCGGGCACTGCGGATCTGGCAGCGCGACGGCGGGAGCCACCCGAGCCCCAACTCCGGGCAGTGCGAGGCCTCGATGGCGGGGGCGCTGGGCGTGCGGCTGGGCGGCCGGAATGTGTACGGGAACCGCGTCGAGGAGCGGCCGACGCTCGGCGACGGCGGCCTGCCGACCCCGCGGGACGTGCGGCGGGCCGCGGCGCTGTCCGTGACCGTCGGTGCGGCCGCCGTCGGGCTGGCCGCCGCGGCGCGCTGGTGGCGTGGGCGATGAGCGGCAAGGGCGGGCTTCTCGTCGCCGGCACGACGTCCGATGCCGGCAAGAGCATGCTCACGGCGGGGATCTGCCGGTGGCTGCGCCGGCAGGGGGTCGACGTGGCGCCGTTCAAGGCGCAGAACATGTCCAACAACTCGGCCGTGGCGATCGAGCCCGACGGCACCGGCGGTGAGATCGGGCGGGCGCAGGCGCTGCAGGCGGTCGCGTGCGGGCTGGCGCCGAGCGTGCGGTTCAACCCGGTGCTGCTCAAGCCGGGCTCCGACCGGACCAGCCAGGTGATCGTGCTCGGGCAGGCGGTCGGGCACATCGGCGCGGCAAATTACGCGGAGATCAAGGACCGCCTGCGGGCCACGGTGCTGGAGACGCTCGACGAGCTGCGGCGGCGGCACGACGTGGTGATCTGCGAGGGGGCGGGCAGCCCGGCGGAGATCAACCTGCGGGCGACCGACCTGGCCAACATGGGCCTGGCGCGGGCCGCCGACCTGCCGGTGATCGTCGTCGGGGACATCGACCGGGGCGGGGTGTTCGCCGCGCTGTACGGGACGCTGGCCCTGCTCGACGCGGACGACCAGGCGCACATCGCGGGGTTCGTCATCAACAAGTTCCGGGGCGACGCCGGGCTGCTGCGGCCGGGCGTCGACTCGCTGACCAGCCTTACCGGGCGGCCGACGCTGGGCGTCGTGCCCTGGTCGTTCGACCTGTGGCTGGACGCGGAGGACTCGCTGGCGTACGACGGGCGGGTGCTCGGCCGCCCCGCGGCGGCGCGCGGCAGCCAGTGGCTGCGGGTCGCGGTGGTCCGGCTGCCACGGCTCTCCAATGCGACCGACGCCGAGGCGCTCGCGTGCGAGCCGGGGGTCCAGGTGCGGCTCACCGTCGAGCCGGCCGACCTGGCCGACGTCGACCTCGTGGTCATCCCGGGCAGCAAGTCCACAGTGGACGACCTGGCGTGGCTGCGCGAGCGCGGGCTGGCCGACGCGGTGCTGGCGCACGCGGCGGCGGGGAAGCCGGTGCTCGGGATCTGCGGCGGGTTCCAGATGCTCGCGGAGCGCATCCACGACGACGTGGAGAGCCGGCGCGGGGAGGTGCCGGGGCTGGGGCTGCTGCCGGTGGACATCGCGTTCGCCGAGCGCAAGACGCTGGCGCTGCCGGAGGGCACGGCGTTCGGCGAGGTGGCGGTCCGGGGGTACGAGATCCATCACGGCAAGGTCACCCGCTCCGGCGCCGAGCCGATGATCCGGCTGGCGGGCGACGGCGGCGAGGGGGCCGTGGTGGGCAACGTGTTCGGGACGCACTGGCACGGCGCATTCGAGACGGACGGGTTCCGTCGCGCGTTCCTGACCGAGGCGGCGCGGCTGGCGGGGCGGCACGGGTTCGCGGTCGCGCCGGACACGTCGTTCGCGGCGCTGCGGGAGCGGACCGTCGACATCCTGGGCGACCTGGTCGAGGAGCACCTCGACACCAGCGCGCTGTGGCGCCTGATCGAGGGTGGCGCCCCGATCGGCCTCCCGACGATCGTTCCGGGGCTCCGATGAGCGCCGAACCGGCCGACCGTCCCGACGCCACGGCGAACGGCAAGCCGGCCGAGGGTCTGCCCGGACCTGCGGTGAACGGTAAGCCGGCCGAGCGACCATCCGGACCCGCGGTGGACAGCGAGCCAGCCGGCCGTCCGTCCCTGGCTGCGGCGAACGGCGAGCTGGCCGAGGGTCCGCCCGGGGCCGCGGCCCGTGGCGGGGGGAAGGGGCGGTTCGACGAGCTGGCGCGGACGGTTCTGGCGCGGCCGGCGCGGCTCGGGGGCGTGCGGCTCGTGGCCGTGGACGGGCGGGCCGGGTCGGGCAAGACCACGTTCGCGGCTCGGCTGGCGCGGGCGCTGCGGGCCGAGGGGAGCGCCGTGGCGGAGCTGCACACCGACGACTTCCTCGATGGCTGGACCAAGCTGCTGGCCTGGCAGCCGCGGCTGCGGGAGTGGGTCTTCGAGCCGTTCCGCGCGGGGCGGGCGGGGGCGCTGCGGCGGTACGACTGGAGTGCCGAGCGGCTCGAAGACGCCTGGTCGGCGCTGGAGGTTCCGCAGACGCTGGTGGTCGAGGGAGTTGGGAGCGCATCGGCGGCGATGCGGCCGGACCTCACCCTGGGGGTGTTCGTCGAGGCGCCGCGGGCGTTGCGGCTCGCGCGCGGGCTGGAGCGGGACGGGGAGGCGTTACGGCCGCAATGGGAGCGGTGGATGGCGGACGAGGACGTGCATTTCGGCGGCGATCCGACGGCCGGCGCGGTCGACCTGCGGGTCGACGGAGCGCCGCGCGTCGAACACGATCCGCAAATTGAGTACATCATCGTCGCGAGCGGGTAGACGGCCTGCGTAACACTGGGAGACGATCCGATGGGACGCGGCGAACTGACGTGCTGGTTCGTGGCGGTTCGGCGGCCCAAGATCGCATGGAAGCGTGAGCGGCAGACGGGGAGGCGGGGCGGATGAGCACCGAGGACGCGCAGAGCGGGAACCCTCCGGCACGACGGCGGGTGGTGTTGACCGGGATCAGCTCCCGGGCCTGGGAACATCCGGCGGACCGCGGGGCACTGGTGGCGCTGCGGGAGCTGCGCGGGTTCGATGATGTGCTCAAGTCGCTGCACGCGCTGTGGAACGAGCGGGCCTGGCGGCTGCAGTTCCTGGGCAATGCGATCCGCGTCGACCACCGGCAGTATCCGCGGGTCCACCGGCTGCTCGCCGAGGCCGGCGCGTCGCTGGACATCGCCGAGCTGCCCGAGCTGTACGTGCAGGCCGACCGCGCGATCAACGGCATGTGCATCGGCATGTCGAAGCCGTTCATCGTGGTCAACAGCGGTGCTGTCGAGCTGCTCGACGACGAGGAGCTGCGCTGCATGCTCGGGCATGAGCTCGGGCACCTGGTCAGCGGCCACTCGGTGTACCGGACGATGGTCCTGATCCTCACCGACTGGGCCGTGCGGCTCTCGTGGCTGCCCGTCGGGTCGATGGTGCTGCGGGCGATCGTCGCGGCGCTCATGGAGTGGTGGCGCAAGGCCGAGCTGTCGGCCGACCGGGCCGGGCTGCTCGCCTGCCAGGACCCGGCCGCGTCGCTGCGGCTCGCGATGAAGCTCGCCGGCGGCGGTGACCTGTCGGAGGTCGACACGACGGCGTTCCTGGAGCAGGCGGCCGAGTTCGACCGGGCCGGCGACCTGCGCGACAGCCTGATCAAGATCCGGATGGTGACCGCCCGTTCGCACCCGATGCCGGTCGCCCGGGCCGCCGAGGTGCGGGCCTGGATCGACAGCGGGGAGTACCAGCGCATCCTCTCCGGCGACTACCCCCGCCGCGACGGCGACGGCGACGCCTCGGTGAGCGAGGAGATCAAGGCCGCGGCGGCCTCGTACCGCCAGGCGTTCAACCGCTCCCAGGACCCGCTCGTGTCCCTCCTGCGCAAGCTGGGTGACGGCGCCTCCGACGTCGGTGACTGGGTGGGCTCCAGCGCCGGCCGCATGCGGGGCTGGATGAAGGGCAACGGCTCCGACGGCAGCGACGCCCGCCCGGCCGGCTGACCGAGGAGCGCGAGGCCGGGCCCGTTCGCGCGGGCCCGCGGCGGCGCGGGGGCAGTGCGGCGTGGGGGCCCGCGGGAGAGCGGGGTCTGTGCGCGGGCCGGGTCGGGTCGGTGCGCGAGCGGGGGTGCTGCTGTGGCTGTGGCTCAGCGCGAAAGGTGACGCCGGGCC
>NZ_JBEXCY010000130.1:23169-31642 GCF_040605515.1 Dactylosporangium sp. NPDC005572
CCGCACAACGACGCCGGGCCGCACAACGACGCCGGGCCGCACAACGACGCCGGGCCGCACAACGACGCCGGGCCGTAGGAAGCGGTCCAGACCGGACGGCGATCCCGGGCTGCCGGACGCCACCCCGGGGCTGCCGGACAGCGAGCGGGCCGCAGGAGGCGCCTTGGCCGAGGACTCGCGTGCCTCGCCGTAGGTGCGAGCGTGCCGAAGAGTGGAACGCGCTCGCAGCGCGGCGGCCGGCGGGGCGGTAGGTGTGGGGTTGTGAGGCGGGGGCGGAGTTCGGGGCAGTAAGTTCGACGGCATGACTGTGCTCACCGAGGAAGAACTTCGCGCCGCGATCCGGCGGGAGATGCCCGGCGTGCGGGCCGACCTGGAGCGGCTCGTGCGGATTCCGGGGATTGCCTTTGCTGGGTTTGATCATGGGCAGGTTGAGCGGTCGGCTGAGGCTGTGGCGGAGTTGCTGCGGGGAGCCGGCGTGCCCGACGTGCGGATCGTGCGGAAGGGTGGGCAGCCGGCCGTCATCGGGCGCCGGCCCGCGCCGCCCGGGGCGCCCACGGTGCTGCTGTACGCGCACCATGACGTGCAGCCCATCGGTGACGCCAGCAAGTGGGAGACCGACCCCTTCGAGCCCGTGGAGCGGGACGGCCGGCTGTACGGGCGCGGGGTCGCCGACGACAAGGCCGGGGTCATGGCCCACATCGCGGCGCTGCGGGCGTTCGGCGACGACCTGCCGGTCGGGGTCGTGCTCTTCATCGAGGGCGAGGAGGAGTACGGCTCGGAGTCGCTCGAGGACCTCCTCCGCGAGTACCGGGACGACATCGCGGCGGACGTGATCGTGATCGCGGACTCCGGCAACTGGGACATCGGCCAGCCGGCGCTGACGACCGGGCTGCGGGGGATCGTCAACGGCTTCGTCGAGGTACGGGTGCTGGAAAAGGCCGTCCACAGTGGAATGTTCGGCGGGGCCGTGCCCGACGCGCTGATCACGCTGTCGCGGCTCATCGCGTCCCTGCACGACGACAACGGGGACGTGGCCGTGGAAGGGCTGGTGCGGACCGGGTCGGCGCCGCTGGACTACCCCGAGGACCGCTTCCGCGAGGAGGCCGGGCTGCTGGAGGGCGTCCAGTTCATCGGCAGCGGGCGGCTCGTCGAGCGGCTCTGGACCCGGCCGGCGATCTCGATCCTCGGCATCGACGCGCCGCCGACCGCGGGGGCGCCGAACGCCCTCATCCCGGCCGCGAAGGCGAAGTTCAGCGTGCGGATCGCACCCGGGGACACCGCCCAGGGCACGTACGACACGCTGATCGAGCACTTCCGCCGGCACGCGCCCTGGGGCGCCCAGGTGACCGTCGAGCTGGAGCAGCTCGGCGAGCCGTGCGTGATCGACGCGACCGGGCCGGCGTACGACGCGGCGCGGCAGGCGTTCACGGAGGCGTGGGACGGCGCCGCGCCGGTCGACATGGGCGTCGGCGGGTCCATCCCGTTCATCGCCACCTTCCAGGAGATGTTCCCGAAGGCGGCCGTCCTGGTGACCGGCGTCGAGGACCCGGAGACCGGCGCGCACGGTCCGAACGAGAGCCTGCACCTCGGCGAGTTCGAGCGGGTCTGCGTCGCCGAGGCGCTCCTGCTCGCCAAGGTGGCGAAGATCAGCTGAAAGATCAGCCGCGGGGCGGCAGCTTGACGACGCTCACGAAGAACTCGTCGATCTGCCGCACCACCGCGATGAAGCTGTCGAAGTCCACCGGCTTCGTCACGTAGGCGTTCGCGTGCAGTGAGTAGCTGCGCAGGATGTCCTCGTCGGCCTGCGAGGTGGTGAGGACGACGACCGGGATGCGGCGCAGGTCCGGGTCCTCCTTGATCGACTGGAGGACCTGCCGCCCGTCCACGCGCGGCAGGTTGAGGTCGAGCAGGATCAGGTCCGGCCGGGGCGCCTCGGCGTAACCGCCCTCGCGCCGCAGGTAGGCCAGCGCCTCCTCGCCGTCCGGCACGACGTTGAGCTTGTTGCGGACCTTGTGCTCCTCGAAGGCCTCCTGCGTCATGAGCACGTCGCCCGGGTCGTCCTCCACCAGGAGCACCTCGATCGGCAGGGACGCTTCCATCGGCGCGGTCATGACACAGACTCCTCGGTCAGGGAAACGTCGGCAGCGGCCGGCTCGGGCACCGGAAGCGTGAACCGGAACAGCGTACCTTCGCGGTGGGACGGGTCGATCCAGATCCGCCCGCCGTGGTATTCGACGATCTTCTTCGCGATCGCCAGCCCGATGCCCGTCCCGGGGTACGTCTCCTTCGCGTGCAGCCGCTGGAAGATGACGAACACCTTGTCGGCGAACTCGGGCTCGATGCCGATGCCGTTGTCCTCGACGCTGATCTCGTACTCGTCGTCGACCTGCCGGCAGTCGATCGCGATCCGCGGCGCGCGGTCCGGGTGGCGGAACTTGATCGCGTTGCCGATCAGGTTGCCGAAGAGCGCCCCGAGCAGCGGCTCCTCGCCGCGCACGGCCGGCAGGTCGGTGAAGACGATCTCGGTGCCGGTCGCCTCCCGCTGGGCGTCGAACTGCGCGGTGGCGTCGACGACCACCTTGTTGAGGTCGACGTCGGTGAACCCGGCGGTCAGCCGCCCGATGCGGGAGAACGCCAGCAGGTCGTTGATGAGCCGCTGCATGCGCTGCGCCCCGTCGACCGCGAAGCCGATGTACTGGTCGGCCCGCTCGTCGAGCTGCCCGGAGTACCGCCGCTGGAGCAGCTGGCAGAAGCTCGCCACCTTCCGCAGGGGCTCCTGCAGGTCGTGGCTGGCGACGTAGGCGAACTGCTCGAGGTCCCGGTTGGACCGGGTCAGCTCGGCGGCCTGCTGCTCGAGCATCCGGTTGGCCTCCTCGACCAGCCGGCGGGCGTCCTGCACGTCGGTGAGCTCGGCGTTGATCCGCCGGCGCATGGTGTCGACGTCGTTGGCGAGCGCGGCCAGCTCCGGCGGCCCCGTCCCGAGGATCTCGTGGTCGTAGTCGCCGCCGGCGACCCGCCGCACCTCGCTTGCGAGGTCGGTCACCGGGCGGGTGACCAGCCGCCGGAGCAGCAGCGCCAGGGCCGCGCCGGCCACGACCACGACGACCGCGGCGAAGATGAGCAGCACGATCAGCGTGCCGCTGGTCGAGCGCACCTGCTTGGCGACGTCGTCCCGCCGCACGGTGAGCGCGCGGGACAGCGAGTTGATGCGGTCCGAGGCGGCCGTGTACACGGCCCGTGACTGGTCGTTGGGTGCGGCGCGTTCGGGGCTGGGCCCGCTCGACCGCGTCTCGGCGATCAACGGTTCGGTGATTTCGCTGCGGTACCGCTGGGTCGCCTCCGCGACCTGGCGAACCCCGGCGAGCAGGGCCGGCTCGTCGGACAGCAGCCGCTCCGTGTCGGCCAGGATCGCGCGCTCCTGCTCCTGGGCGTCGCGGTACGTGTCGAGATCGGAGTCCCGGCCGGTCAGCACGAACGTGCGGGTGCTGGTCTGCTGGCGCAGCAGCTGCGAGTACAGCCGCTCGGTGTTGACCAGGGCAGGGGTGAGCCGGTCCATCACCTTGTTGGTGTCGGTCCGGTTGGCCGTCGCCGTGATCGTCGCGGTCACGGCGATCAGGCCGAGCAGCCCGGCGACGATCGCGCACAGCGCGATGATCCGCCGCCAGAGCGACCAGGAGGCTGGGGTCATGGCATCCTCATCCGGTTCGGGGGCTCAGCAGCAGTACCGCGATGTCGTCGGACACCGGCCCGCCGTTGTGCGCCTCCGCCTGCTGGGCCAGCCAGGCCGGCAGCTCCGGGGGCCGCGCACGGGACGGACGCTCCAGCACCCGGCACAGCCCGTCGACGCCGAGCCGCTCCCCGGCCACCGCGTCCGGGCCGGCGGCGCCCTCGATCAGGCCGTCGGTGTACAGCAGCAGTGACCATCCCGGCGGCCCGAGCGTCACCTCGCTGGCCGGGCGGTGCAGGCCCGGCATGACGCCCAGCACCAGTCCGGGGTCCACGTCGACCGGCTCGACCCGGTCGCCGTTGAGCAGGATCGGCGGCGGGTGGCCGGCCAGGCGGATCCGCGCGGTGCCGGCGGCGAGGTCGACGGTCGCCACCGCCACCGTCGCGAACAGCTCGTCGGAGCGCCGCTCGCTCACCAGCACCTGCTCCAGCGACGGCAGGATCTGATCCTCGGGCACCCCGGCGAGCACGAGCGCCCGCCAGGCGACCCGCAGCGCGACGCCCAGCGGGGCCTCGTCGACCCCGTGGCCGCACACGTCGCCGATGAGCAGGTGCAGGCGGGCACCCCGGTCGACGCCGATCGCGTCGAAGAAGTCGCCGCCGAGCAGCGCCCGGTCACGGCCGGGCCGGTAGATCGAGAACAGGTCGGCGGAGACGTCGTCCATCAGCGGCTTGGGCAGCAGGCCCCACTCCAGCCGGGCCGACTCGGCCTGGCGCAGCTCCGACTCGCGCAGCAGCCGCGCGTTCTCGTCGGCGCGCTTGCGCTCGACCGCGTAGCGCACCGCCCGCGACAGCCCGGCCCCGTCGACCGAGCCCTTGACCAGATAGTCCTGCGCTCCCTCGGCCACCGCGGCGATGCCGAGGTGCTCGTCCTCCAGGCCGGTGAGCACGCACACCGCCGTACCCTCGGCGGACATCAGCACCTGGCGCAGGCCGTCGAGGCCGCTCGCGTCGGGCAGCCCGAGGTCGAGCAGCACGCACTGCACGCCCGAGAAGCGGGGCCGCGCCTCCCGCATGGTCTGCACGATCTCCACGTCGAACGGCGCGTCCGCCTCCGCGAGCAGCTCACGCACCAGGAACGCGTCGCCCGGGTCGTCCTCCACGAGCAGCACGCGGATGCGCTCTCCGGCGAACGGCCCGATCCGGCGCCGGCGCGGATCCACCGTCGTGCCGAGGTCGGCCATGCTCACACCCACCCAAGGGGCCCAGGTATTTGTCGCACCGCACACATAGGGACGATCCTCTCCTAGGTGACGGCTCGCTGCACATGCGGGTGCAGTCTCTCAGGCGTGGCCCCTGGCGCGCACCGGCGGGCTGTATAGGCTTCGCCCGTGCACGGGCTGGAGAACGTCGTCGGACTCATCGCGGTCGTTGTGGCCACGTCGGTGGTCGCGCGCCGGATCGGCGTGCTGTCCCCGATCCTGCTGGTCATCGTCGGGATCGGCATCTCGTTCATCCCGGGGGTGCTGGAGATCGAACTCGAGCCCGAGGTGGTCCTGCTCGGGATCCTGCCGCCGATCCTCTATGTCGCCGCGCTCGAGACCTCCGTCCCCGCGTTCAAGTTCAACCTGCGACCCATCCTGCTGCTGGCGGTCGGCCTGGTCCTGTTCACCGCCGCCGCCGTGGGGTTCACGCTGAAGATGCTGCTTCCAGGTGTACCCCTGGCGGCGTGCTTCGCGCTGGGAGCGGTGGTCGCGCCGCCCGACGCGGTGGCGGCGACGGCGGTCGCCCGGCGGATCGGGCTGCCCCGCCGGGTGGTGACGGTGCTGGAGGGCGAGAGCCTCATCAACGACGCGACCGCCCTGGTGACGCTGCGCGTGGCCGTCGCCGCGGCCGTCGGCCAGGCGGTCGACGCCTGGTCGATCACCGAACAGGCAGCGGTCGCGGTCGTCGGCGGCGTCGCGATCGGCGTGCTGGGCGGCATCGTCATCGGCTTCGTCCACAAGCGGATCACCAACCCGCTCATCGACAACGCTGTGTCGCTGCTCACTCCCTGGGTGGTGTTCCTGCCGGCCGAGTCGATCCACGCGTCCGGCGTGGTCGCCGTGGTGGTGACCGGCCTGATGCTCGGGCACCGGATGCCGACGCTCATGTCCGCCGCGTCCCGGCTGCAGATGGACGCTTTCTGGCGGATGGTGAAGTTCCTCCTGGAAGGTGCGGTCTTCCTCCTCGTCGGACTGCAGATCCGCAGCCTGATCATGCAGGTCGAGCGGTCGTTCTGGTTCACCATGGGCGCGCTCGTGGCGGTGGTGGGCGTCGTCATCGTCGCGCGGATCGCCTGGCTCTTCCCCACGACGTACTTCACCCGCCTCATCCCGCGGGTGCGCCGGCGCGACCCGTCGCCACCCCTGGCCGCGCCCGCGGTCATCTCCTGGGCCGGCATGCGGGGCGCGGTCACCCTGGCGGCCGCGCTTTCGCTGCCGACCGAGCTCGCCAACGGCCAGCCCTACCCGCGCGGGCTCTTCGTGCTCCTCGCCTTCGGCGTTATTGTTGCCACTCTTGTACTGCAGGGAGCCACGCTGCCGACCGTCGCCCGCTGGCTGAAGGTGCCACCGGACGACGAGAAGGAGGACGCGCTCGCGGAGGCGTCGGTGCAGCACGAGGCGTCGCGGGCCGGCAAGCGCCGGCTGGAGGAGGTCGCCGCCGACGCGCCCGAGGGCGTCGTCGATCGGCTGCGGCAGGTCGCCCTGAGCCGGTCGAACCTGGCCTGGGAGCGCCTGGGCCGCTCGGACCGCGAAACGCCGTCCGCCGCGTACGCCCGCCTGCGACGCGAGATGCTCAACGCGGAGCGCGAAGTGTTCCGGCAGGCCCGCGACAGCGGAAGGATCCCGGAGGAGACGCTGCGCCAGGCGCAGCGGGACATGGACCTGGAAGAGTCGTTGCTCGAGCGCGGAGACCATGAATCGTGACGTGTGATCACATTGAGTCCTCGGAGAAGGCTGACCCGCCGGCGGGACTCGAAGGGTGCCCGGAATGTCTGGCCATGGGCTTCCACGACTGGGTTCACCTGCGGCAATGCCTCGCCTGTGGGCACGTCGGGTGCTGTGACTCCTCGCCGCGCCGGCACGCCACGCAGCATTTCCTCACCACCCGTCACCCGGTGATGCAGTCGATCGAGCCGGGCGAGTTCTGGCGCTGGTGTTTTGTGGACGAAACGGTCGGGTAGACGCCCCCACGCCCCGGGTCCCACCTGCGGGTACGCGTCTTCTCAGCCGGTTCTAAGGAGACGCGGGACACAATCATGCCAAGGTGGGCATGGCGACCGGTGCAAACGTGTTGCCATGGTCAACGGGGAATGACTCGGCTGGTGACGGGGTTTGGGGGCACTCCATGGCGAGCTCGGCATGGTGAACGCGATATTAGATCTTGTGGGCGGGCCGGGCGTGCTCTACGCCGTCGTCCTCGTCCTTCTCACCGTTGATGCGTTCGTTCCCGTCGTCCCCGCTCAGGCGCTGATGATCGGCGGCGGCATCCTGTCCGCGACCGGCCACGTCCAGCTCTTCCTGCTGGTCCTCGCCGGCGCCGCCGGTGTCGTGGCCGGCGACCTACTGGCGTTCCTCGTCGGCCGGCGCCTCGCCCACCGCGACTCGACCCGGCTCACCGCCCGGCGCAAGCCGCGGGCGATCACGCTGCGGCTGACCGAGGCGATGCGCAAGCACATCTTCCTGGCCGTGCTGTTCTGCCGGTTCGTCCCGGCCGGCCGCATGATCACCGCTGTGTACGCCGGCCGCAACGGCGTGTCGGCCCGCCGCTTCGTCACGTACGACGTCATCGCCGCGACCCTCTGGGCTTCGTACGGTGCCCTGCTCGGCCACTTCGGCGGCGAGGCGATCGCCAGCTCGTCGTGGGTGCCGCTCGCCATCGTCGCCGCCTTCGCCGTGCTCTTCCTCGCCGGTGCCCCGCTGGTCGGCCTGGCCAACCGGGCCCGCCGCCGCGCCGCGGTCGGCCGCGCCCCGGTCGTGCGCACCCGGATCGTCCGCTGCCGCAATGCCGTCGAGACCCTCGCCTCCGTCGAGCCGCTGGCCGCGATCGAGGTCATGGCCGCCGCCGAGGCGGTCGCGGCCGCCGAGTCGGTGGTCGTCGAGGTGAACGGCCTCCAGGCCACCGCCTGATCCCGGTCCCTGCAGCGCCTGTCGGCCCGCGCCGCGGATCACGGCCCAGAGCGGTGCGGAGTTGCTCGCGGAGCCGGTCGTCCCGGCCCGCACCTGGGTCCAAATGACATCGCGGGCTCTTGAGGCAAGAGCCCGCGCCCTGTCTACAGCCAGGGGCGCAACCCGGTGACCGGGTCGCGCCCCTGACTGATGGTCCCGCGAAGACTACGGGCTGATCTGCTGACCGTTGTCGTTCCAGGTGTTGTTGCTCCACTGCGGCATGGTCGAGGCGGAGAAGGCCTGGGTGCCGTAGTAGCCACCCTTGGGCCAGAAGCCGCCGCCGGAGGCGCGCATGAACTTGTTGTTCGTGACCTTGCCGTTGGTGATCTTGTAGTTGGCGTCGTACCAGTAGAACGAGTACCCGCCGCCGTTCATCAGGTTGCTGTCGACCACGACATCGCTGATCGAGCCGATGTCGGCCTTGAGCAGGATGCAGGACGTCTGCGTGTGCTGGTTCTCCAACCGGTTGTGCAGGATCCGGATGTACTTCGCGTTGGTCGACTGGATGACGTCGTTGTGCTGGGCGGAGCCGACGCCGTTCGGGTCGTGCAGCCAGGAGTCCTGGACCGTGCCCACGCCGTCGATGCGCAGGATGT
>NZ_JBEXCY010000131.1:0-31637 GCF_040605515.1 Dactylosporangium sp. NPDC005572
TCCATCTCCTGCGCGTGCAGCGACCGGCCGGAGGTCTGCACGTGGTACTTCAGCTTCTGCGACCGCTCCCCCGCGCCGTACTTCTCCCGCATCGCGACGGCCCAGATCCGCCGGGCGACCCGCCCGATCACTGAGTACTCGGCGTCCATGCCGTTGGAGAAGAAGAAGGACAGGTTCGGCGCGAAGTCGTCGATCGCCATCCCGCGGGCCAGGTAGGACTCGACGTAGGTGAACCCGTTGGCCAGCGTGAACGCCAGCTGGCTGATCGGGTTCGCCCCGGCCTCGGCGATGTGGTAGCCGGAGATCGACACCGAGTAGAAGTTGCGCACCCGGTGGTCGATGAACCACTGCTGGATGTCGCCCATGCAGCGCAGCGCGAACTCGGTGGAGAAGATGCAGGTGTTCTGGCCCTGGTCCTCCTTGAGGATGTCGGCCTGCACCGTGCCGCGGACGCTGGCCAGCACCCAGGCGCGGATCTCCTCGGCCTGCGCCGCGTCCGGTTCGCGGCCGTGCTCCGCACGGAAGGCGTCGATCCGCTGGTCGATGGCGGTGTTGAGGAACATGGCCAGGATCGCCGGCGCCGGGCCGTTGATCGTCATCGACACCGAGGTGGTCGGGGCGCACAGATCGAACCCGGAGTAGAGCACCTTCATGTCGTCGAGCGTGGCGATCGAGACACCTGAGGTGCCGACCTTGCCGTAGATGTCCGGGCGCGGGTCCGGATCGCGCCCGTAGAGGGTGACCGAGTCGAACGCCGTCGACAGCCGGGTGGCCTCGCCGCCCCGGCTCACCAGCTTGAATCGGCGGTTGGTCCGGAAGGCGTCGCCCTCACCCGCGAACATCCGCGCCGGGGCCTCACCCTCCCGCTTGAACGGGAACACCCCGGCGGTGAACGGGAAGAACCCGGGCAGGTTCTCCCGGCGCAGGAACATGAGCAGCTCCGCCTCGTCGCGGGTGCGCGGCAGCGCCACCCGGCGGACCCGCGAGCCGGACAGGGTCTCCCGGGTCAGTGGCGTGCGGATCTCCCGGTCCCGAACCCGGTAGACGTACTCGTCGCCGGAGTACTCCGCGACCCGCGCCGGCCACGTCGCCAGCAGCTCACGCACCTCCGGCAGCAGCTCGCGGTCGGTGACGGCCGCCAGCTCGCGCACCGGTCCCGCGGCCGGGTCGTCGCCGAGCAGCTCGACCGTCACGCGCAGCGACTGCCGCCGGCGCGCCACCTCGGCCTGCGTGTCGGTCGTCCCGTGATATCCGCGGACCGCGTCGGCGATCTCAGCCAGGTAGCGGGAGCGCGCGGCCGGAACGACGCTGGTCAGCCCGGAGGAGGCGCGGACGTCGACGGCCGGCAGCGTCCCGGTCCCGGCCGGCAGCCCCTTGGCCACCAGCAGGTCCCGCAGGTGCTGGAACAGCGCGGTGACGCCGTCGTCGTTGAACCGGGCGGCACTGGTGCCGAACACCGGCATCTGCTGCCAGGCGACGCCGAACGCCTGCCGGTTGCGCACCAACTGTCTCGCCACGTCGCGGCGGGCGTCCTCCGCCCCGCGCCGCTCGTACTTGTTGATCGCCACGACGTCGGCGAAGTCGAGCATGTCGATCTTCTCCAACTGCGACGCGGCACCGAACTCCGGCGTCATCACGTACAGCGTCACATCGGAGAACGGCACGATCCCCGCGTCGCCCTGGCCGATGCCCGGCGTCTCCACGATCACCAGGTCGAACCCGGCCGCCTTGACCGCGACCAGGATGTCGTCGAGGCGCCCGGGCACCTGCGCGCCGGCGGTGCGGGTGGCCAGCGACCGGAAGAACGTGCGGCTGCCCTGTCCGGTCTCCAGCGCGTTCATCCGGATCCGGTCGCCGAGCAGCGCACCGCCGCCGCGCCGCCGGGTCGGGTCGATCGCCAGGACGGCGACCCGCAGCTTGTCCTCCTGGTCCAGCCGCAGCCGGCGCAGCAGCTCGTCGGTCAGCGACGACTTGCCCGATCCGCCCGTGCCGGTGATGCCCAGGACCGGCACGGTGCGCCCGGCCGCCGCAGCCCGCAACGCTGCGGACAGCTCCGGCGACCGCCCCGTCTCGAGCACCGTGATCGCCCGGGCCAGCGCGGCCGGATCGCCGGCCAGCAGCGCCTTGACGTCCGGACCCGTGCCGGTGAGGTCGACGTCGCAGGCCCGGATCAGCTGGTTGATCATGCCGGGCAGGCCCAGCCGCTGCCCGTCCTCCGGGGAGAAGATCGTGACGCCGCGCTCGCGCAGCAACGCGATCTCCTCCGGCACGATCACGCCGCCCCCGCCGCCGAAGACCCGCACATGGCCGGCGCCGGACTCGGCCAGCCGCTCCACCAGATAGCTGAAGTACTCCACGTGCCCGCCCTGGTAGGAGGAGATCGCCACTCCTTGCGCGTCCTCCTCCAGCGCGGCCCGCACCACGGTGTCCACACTGCGGTCGTGCCCGAGGTGGATCACCTCCGCACCCTGCGCCTGCAGCAGCCGCCGCATCACATTGATTGCCGCGTCGTGCCCGTCGAACAGGCTCGCCGCGGTCACGAACCGGACCGGGTGGGCGGGGACGTGCAACTCGGAGGGTGTGCTGGGAGCCATGCCCACTCCTGATTCCTCTGCCTCGGACGGCCGTCGACGCAGGCCGGGTACTTGGACGTCCATGTACTTTACGACGGAATACTAGGATGTCCAAGTATCGCGTCTCGTCACGGCACGGCCTGCCAGGCCGCCAGCGCGGTGTCCAGATCGGTGTGGACCGCGCCGGCGGACGCGCCGCCGGCAACCGATCGCCCGAAGCGCGGCGCGTGTCCGGCGACAACGTGGCCCTGCGCGAGCCGCAACGCACCGCGCGCGGCCACGTGCGGATCGTGCACGGCCTCGTCGAACGTCAGCACCGGCGTCACGCACGCATCGGTGCCCGCGAAGACCCCGGCCCACTCGTCGCGGGTGCGCGTGCGGAAGACGCTCGCGAACCGTTCGGCCAGGACGGGCCACCCGGCCCGGTCGTACTGCTCCGGCAGCGCCGACCCGGCAAGCCCCAGCCCGTGCAGCAGCAGCGCGTAGAACTTCGGCTCCAGCGCGCCGACGGCCACGCATCGGCCGTCGGCGCACGCATAGGTCCGGTAGAACGGCGCGCCGCCGTCGAGCAGGTTGGCGGCACGGCCCGGGAACCACACGCCCTGCGCCCGCATCTCGAGGATGTGCTGGGCGAGCACGCTCGCGCCGTCCACCATGGCGGCGTCGACGACCTGACCCAGACCCGAGCGACCGCGCTCGACGAGCGCCGCGAGGACCCCCGCCACGAGGAAGAGCGAGCCACCGCCGAAGTCACCCACGAGGTTCAGCGGCGGCACCGGCGCGTCGGGCGGGCCGATCGCGTCGAGCACGCCGGTGACCGAGATGTAGTTCAGATCGTGGCCCGCGGTGCCGGCGCGTGGGCCTTCTTGTCCCCATCCGGTCATCCGCCCGTACACCAGACGGGCATTGCGGCGCAGGCACTCCTCCGGCCCGATCCCGAGCCGCTCGGCCACGCCGGGACGAAAGCCCTCGATCAGCACGTCGGCACAGGCCGCGAGGTCGAGCACGCGGTCGAGATCGCGCTTGAGGTCGGCCTCGACGATGGTCCGGTTCCGCAGGACGTGGCTCGGGAGCTGCTCGGCCGGCGCGCCGGGCCGCTCGACCCGCAGCACCGACGCGCCCATGTCGCCGAGCAGCATCGCCGCGTGCGGGGCCGGACCGATCCCCGCCAGCTCCAGCACACGCAGTCCGGCCAGCGCTCCGTTGGTCACGACTGCTACATTAGTTATCGCTCGCTAAGTACGGAAGGGGAACGCCGGTGCAGCCTGAGGTCCTGGTCGACGCCGGTGATGACGGCATCACGACGGTCACCCTCAACCGCCCGCAGTCGCTGAACGCTCTGAACGAGCCGCTCGTCGCCGGGCTCACCGCGGCGCTCGAAGACATCCGCCGCGACCGGCGCTGCCGGGTCGTCATCCTGACCGGCAGCGGCCGGGCCTTCTGCGCGGGGCTCGACCTCAACGGCTACGGCGCGGACATCGACGGGCAGATGCTGCGGGTGTTCGAGCGCCAGCGGGAGATCGCCGAGCTCGCCCACCGGCTGCACGAGCTGCCGCAGCCGGTGATCGCCGCGGTCAACGGCGCGGCGGCCGGCGGCGGCCTCGCCCTGGTCTGCGCCAGCGACGTGCGGATCGCCGCGGACGGGGCGGTGTTCGCGGTGTCGTTCATCCGCGCCGGCTACTCGGCCTGCGACATCGGCGTCTCCTGGCTGCTGCCCCGGTTGATGGGGGCCGGCCGCGCACACGAGCTCATGCTCACCGGCCGCCGGTTCGACGCGGCCGAGGCCCTGTCGGGCGGGCTGCTGGCCCGGGTCGTCGCCCCGCAGCGGCTGCTCGAGGCGGCCCGGCAGACCGCGTCGGAGATCGTGCGCAACCCACCGGCCTCGGTCGAGCTGACCAAGGTCGGCATGTGGATCGCGATGGAGACGCCCGGCTTCCGCGCCGCGGTCGAGTTCGAGAACCGGCAACAGATGGTCGCCGCGATGACCGAGGATCAGGCGGAAGCCGCGCGGGCCTTCCTGGAGAAGCGCGCCCCGACGTACCACCGCCGCTGAGGCGCACCCGCGGGCCCAGGCCGCGGGTTCAGCCCAGTCGGGCGAATGCGTCGCGCGCCGCCTCCGCGAAGCGCACCACGCGCTCACCCTCGGCCGCGGGGTCGACGCCGTCGTCGCCCATGACGCCCGCGCTGTAGCGCACGAAGATGCCCTCGAAGATGCAGGCGAGCCGCCACAGCGCGAACGCCTGGTACCACGGCAGGTCGGAGACGTCCCGGCCGGTGCCGGCCTGATATGCCGCCACCAGCTCCTCGCGCGACGCGAATCCCGGATGCGCCGTCGGCGACTCCAGCAACTCCGCCTCGCCCGGCTGCCGCCAGGTGGCGACCAGCCAGCCGAGGTCGGCCAGGGTGTCGCCGAGGGTGGCCAGCTCCCAGTCGAGGACCGCGTTGATCCGGCCTTCCGGGCTGAGCAGCACGTTGCCGGGGCGGAAGTCGCCGTGGACCAGGCCCGTGAACCGCTGCGGAGGGATGGTCCGCGCAAGCTGGTCGTGCAGCTCCTCGACGAGCGGGAGCCCGCGGCGGGTCGTCAGGCGGAACTGCCGCAGCCAGCGGCGCAGCTGGCGCGCGCCGTAGTCGTCGCGCCGGCCGAGGTCGCCCAGGCCCACGGCGTCGACGTCGACGCGTTGGACGGCGGTCAGCACACGCACCAGGTCGGTCGAGGCTCCGCGGCGCGCGGGCACCGGATAGCCGGCGCCGTCCTCGTCGCCGGCGAGGACCGTGCCCGGCACCAGGCTCATCACGTAGAACGGCGCGCCCAGCACGGTCTCGTCGGTGCACAGGCCGTGCGCGACGGGCACCGGGACGTCCGTCGTCGCGAGGCCGGTGATGATGCGGTACTCCCGGCCGACGTCGTGGGCGCTCTGCAGCACACCGCCGGTCGGCGGGCGGCGCAGTACGTAACGGTCGCCGGTGCCGTCCGCGACGCGGTACGTGAGGTTGGACCGGCCGCCGGCGATGAGCGTCAGCCGTGGCGGGCCGTCCAGTGCGATGCCGGTGCCGGCGCACCACGCGGCCAGGCCGGCCGTCGCGCTCGTGTCGAACTCCATCGGCTCCATCCTCGATGCCGGGTCGCCCAGGGCGTCACCGACGAGTAGAGCAGCCATCGCCGCCGGCGGCCATGATCGCGGTGATCATGGTTTGGAGGTTTCTCCAGGCCCGCCGCCCGACCGCACCCGCACCGGCGCCGCACGCGCCTAAGGTGCGGACATGACGGTCTGGATCGACGAGGACTACGTGCCCTCCCTCGGAGTAGCGCGGGCCGGTGGCGCCGTACGGATCGAGCTGCGCCGGCCCGGCTCGCTCAACGCGTTCGACACGCCGACCGCGAAGGCCTTCCGGGACCTGCTGCAGCGGCTCGGCGACGACGCCGCGGTGCGCAGCGTGCTGATCACCGGTGCCGGCCGGGCGTTCAGTGCCGGCGCCGACGTCAAGACGCAGTTCGGCGACGAGGCGGCCCGCGACGTCGTCGAGACGGAGCTGCGGGAGATCACCACGCCGACGATCCTGGCGCTGCGCCGGATGGCCAAGCCGGTGATCGCCGCGGTCAACGGGCCGGCCGCCGGGCTCGGCTGCTCACTGGCGCTGGCCTGCGATCTCGTGCTGGCCGCCGAGTCCGCGCACTTCCTGCTGGCCTTCGCCAACATCGGGCTGACGCCCGACGGCGGCGCGAGCCTCCTCGTGCCGGCCCGGGTCGGCCTCGGCCGGGCCTTCGTCCTCGCGCTGCTGGCCGAGCGCCTGCCCGCGCGCGAGGCACTCGGCTGGGGGCTGGCCGACCGGGTGCTCCCGGACGCCGACCTGCGCGCCACCGCGGAGGCACTGGCGCTGCGGCTGGCCACCGGTCCGACAAGCGCGTTCGCGGCGACCAAGGAAGCGATCAACCGCAGCACGCTGGGCGGTCTCGCCGATGCACTGGAGACGGAGGCGAGGCTGCAGGGCGGCCTGGTGCGCAGCGCCGACTTCCTCGAAGGTACCGCCGCCTTCGCCGCGAAACGCTCACCGAAGTTCGCCGGCCGATGAGCGCCGGACCGGGCCGCCGGGCCCTCGTCACGGGCGCCAGCCGCGGCATCGGCCAGGCCGTCGCGGTGGCCCTCGCCGCGGCGGGTCACACCGTCGCCGGCTCCGCCCGCACGGTCCCGGCGACCGCTGCGGACGGCGTGATCGGCGTCCCGTGCGACATGGACGACCTGTCCGCGGTCGCGGCGCTGCCCGCGCGGGCGGCCGAGGCCCTGGGCGGGCCGGTGGAGATCCTCGTGCACTGCGCGGGGATCACGCGTCCGGCGCGGGTGACCGACATCGCGCTCGACGACTGGGACACGGTGATGCGGGTGAACGTGACCTCGGCGCTGCAGCTCGCGCAGGGCTGCGTGCCCGCCATGGTCGGCGCCGGGTGGGGGCGCGTCGTCACGATCGGGTCGCTGTACTCCCGGATGGGCGGCCGCTTCGCCGGCGCCTACGCCGCCAGCAAGCACGCGCTGCTCGGCCTGACCCGGGTGCTCGCCCTGGAACTGGCCACCAAGGGCGTCACCGCCAACGTGGTCGTGCCCGGCTGGACCGACACGGAGATGGTCCGCGCCGAGGCCCGCAGCGTGGCCACAGCCAACGGCTACGGCGAGGACGAGGCGCTGCGGCGCTTCCTGCGCGGGCAGCCGCTGGGCAGGATGGTGACGCCGGCGGAGGTCGCCGCACTGGTCACCTTCCTGTGCGGCGACCCGGCGGCGTCGATCACCGGCCAGGCGATCAACGTCGACGGCGGCAGCCTGCAGTCCTGAACGCTACCGTCCCGTCCACTGTGGAGCCCGCTTCTCGGCGAACGCCAGCGCGCCCTCCCGGCCGTCGGCGGAGTCCAGCACCGCCCGCAGCAGCGGCGTCTGGTGCTCGAAGAACTCCTGCTCGGTGCGGCCCTGCATCTGGCGGATCAGGTGCTTGGAGCAGCGCACGCCCAGCGGTGCGTTCGCCGCGATCCGCTCGGCCAGCGTGGTCGCCTCGGCCAGCGCGCCGCCCGGCTCCGCCAGCCGCGCCAGGAGGCCGTGCTCCCAGAAGCGCTCGGCCGGAATCAGGTCGCCGGTAAGCGCCATCTCCATCGCCATCGCGTACGGCAGCCGGCGGGGCAGCCGCAGCAGCCCGCCGCCGCCGGCGAACAGCCCGACCTTCACCTCGGGGATGCCAAGCTTCGCGCCGCGCGCGGCGACCAGCAGGTCGCAGGTGAGGGCGATCTCCAGGCCGCCGGCCACCGCGAATCCCTCGATGGCGGCGATCAGCGGCTTCTGCGTGCCCAGCTGGAAGAACTCCTCGATGCCGCGCGGGTCGCCTTCACGGGTGAACGCCTTGAGGTCCATGCCCGCGCAGAAACCGCGACCGGCCCCGCTCACCACGCCGACGGTCAGGTCGTCGCGGGAGTCCAGCAGCCGTCCGGCGGCGAGCAGCCCTTCGCCGAGCGCGCTGTCGATGGCGTTCATGGCGTCGGGCCGGTTGAGCGTGATGAACAGGATCCGGCCGCGGATCTCGGTGAGTACGGCGGTTGTCATGCGGCGCTCCCCGGATGCGGTACGGGCTCGTCGAACATCGGCTCGTGCTCCTTCGTCTCGGGCTGGTCGGTGCCGGCGACTGTGGATCTCGACAACCCGGCGGGTCCGCCGTACAGGCGCAGCACCTGGATCGCCAGGCAGGCGCCGAACAACGAGTCGACACGCTCCGGATCGATCGCGGACAGCTCGCGGATGCGGTTGAGCCGGTACCGGACCGTGTTCTCGTGGACGTCGAGCGCCGCGGCGGTGGAGCGGATGCGGGCCTGGCAGTCGATGTACGCCGCGATCGTCCCGACGAGGCTGCCACCCGTCGCCGCGTCGTGCGCCACGAGCGGGGCCAGCAGGTCTTCGGCGTGCCGGTGTGCCCCGGCCAGGCCGTCGCGCTGGTTGACCAGCCGGACGAGCTCGAAGTCGCGGGCGAAGGCCAGCCGGCGGCCGGCGTCGGCGTGCCCGAGCAGGCCGGCGACCTCGCGCGCCCGCTCCGCCCGCGCCGGCAGGTCGGCCAGCGCCCGGCACGGTTCGGAGGCGACCGCGTGGACGACCCCGTGCACCCGCACGAGCTCGCCGAACGCCGTGGCGAGCCGCGCCCGGAAGCCCGCCTCCCACGCGTCGCCGGCGGCCGGGACCTCGATGAGCAGCAGGTCGTCGCCGGCCGTGCCGGTGTGCGCGACGCAGCGGGTGCCGGCGGCGAGGTGGCGGCCCACGACTTCGGCCGCGGCGGCACCGCCGGTCCCGTCGACGGCGTACCGCAACAGCAGGACGAGGTGGCGCTGCTGGACGTCGACACCGAGCGCGGCCGCTGTGCCGGCGAGCCGGGCCGCGTCACGGCGGCCGTGGAGCAGGTCGGCCAGGTAGTCCGCCCGCTCGTACTGCGGGCGGGATGCTGTCAGCAGCTTGAGCGCGACCGCGGTCGCCGCCTGTTCGAGCGCCGTCGCGTCGGCCGGGCGCAGCCCGCCGCCGAGCTCGCACAGCTCGAGGTACCCGGCGCACGCGCCGTCGACGACCAGCCTGACGAACAGGCGCCGGCAGCCCAGTTCCGGGCCGGCCCGCAGCAGACTGCTCGGGCTGCCGTGGTCGAGCTCGGCAAGGACGCGGCTGACCTGGGGCAGGCAGCGCTGCGACGCGGTCAGGCCGGGGCCGCCGGGCAGGGCGAGCGACGGCGGGGCGGCCCAGGCGACGACGGCCAGCTCCGGGTCGTACAGGACGACCGGCTTGCCGAGCAGCTCCGCGGTCAGGCCCAGCATCTCGCCGATCTCGGCGCCGTCGAGGACCGCGTGGGTGAGCCGGCTGTACAGCGCCTGCGCGGCACCCAGGATCGTCCGGTCGTGTTCGATGGTCCGGGCGCGGCGGGCGAGCTGCTGGTACAGCCAGGCCTGACGGACCGCGATGGCGACGAGACCGGCGAACGCCTGGGCGAGCGAGATGTCACGGGTCGTGTAGAGGTGTCCCTGTGCCTGGTTGTCCAGGTAGATGATGCCGATGACCTCGCCGTCGACGACCAGCGGCACGCCGAGCATGTCGCGGACGCCCCAGCGGCGCATCGTCCGGCGGACGGTGCGCGGGTCGGTCATCGCCCCCTGCACGACCACCGGGGACGCGGAGCCGACGATCTCGGCCGTGAACAGGTCGTGCTCCCCGCCCGAGACGAGCCGGCGCACACCGGCGTCGATGTTGTGCCGCGCGGCGCTGTAACCGACCCGCCCCTGGAACCGGCCGTCGGTGCGGCGCAGGTACACCGAGCACCGGCGCACACCGAGCAGCTCGCACAGGCGCTGCCCGGCCCGGCGCAGCACGTCGTCGAGCGGCACCCGCTCGTTCGCGGCCAGCAGTGCGACCTCCTCGAAGGCCGCGACGGCCTCGGCGTAGACGTCGCCGGCACCGTCGGGCGCCCGTTCGGCGCGCCGGGGGGCCGGGTCGCCGCCTCCGGGCCGCGCCGCGACGCCGGCGACCCGGCCGGTCAACGGGCGGGTCAACGGGCGGCCATCCGGATCCCGCCGTCGAGCCGGATCGTCTCCGCGTTGATCATCGGGTTGACGATGATGTGCTCGACCAGCGCCGCGTACTCGGACGGACGGCCGAGCCGGCTCGGATGAGGCACCTGCTGGGCGAGCGAGGCCTGCGCGGCCTCGGGCAGGCTTTCCAGCAGCGGCGTGGCGAACAGTCCCGGTGCGATCGTGTTCACTCGGATCTGGCTCCGGGCGAGCTCCCGCGCGATGGGGAGGGTCATACCCACGATCCCCGCCTTCGAGGCGGCATAGGCCGCCTGGCCGATCTGGCCGTCGTACGCGGCGACCGACGCGGTGTTGACGATGACGCCGCGCTCCTCGCCGTCGAACTCCAGCCCGAGCAGGTGCTGGGCCGCCAGCCGGATGACGTTGAACGTGCCGACCAGGTTCACCTCGACGGTCCGCCGGAACAGGTCGATGGGGAACGGCCCGTCGCGGCCGACCACCTTGGCCGGCGGGCCGATGCCCGCGCAGTTCACCACGACGCGCAGCGGCTTGCCGATCGAGGCACCGTGCTCGGCGGCGGTCGCGACGGCGTTTCCGACGGCTTCGGGGTCGGTCACGTCACCGGCGGCGAACGCGGCCCGGGGGCCGAGGCGGTCCACCGCGCCCTTGCCGTCCGACTGCGGCAGGTCCAGGATGACGACCGCCGCATCGGCGGCGATGAGTCGCTCGGCCGTGGCCAGTCCGAGACCGGACGCGCCCCCGGTGATGAGGGCTGTTACGGAGCCGATTTCCATGTCGTACCTTTCGTCCGTGCCCCGCCCGGTGACGGGCGGCAGCCGGGTGGCAGTGGTAGCGACGCCGTCGCCGGCCACTGTGCGACGAACGGCGGCCCGCGTCGGCGCTCCGGGCCGATCGCGGCCGGCCGCACGGGAACCTGACCGGTGTGCGGTCCGCACCTGGGCCCCGCCGACTTACTTATCGCTCGCTAAAATCTAGGTCGTCGGGCGCGAGCCGGTCAAGGCACGAGCCGCCCGATCGTCGTGCAACCATTGAGTACCGAGCCGAGGAGACCGCATGCCCCGTCGCTCCGCCGTTGGCACGGAGACAGCCGGCGTCCAGACGTGGCGACAGCCACCGGATCTGGGATTGACACCGATCCTGTCGCACGCCCTGGACGCGTTCTGCGAGACGGGCTACCACGGCACGACGGTGCGGGACATTGCGCGCAGGGTCGGCATGACCGTGCCCGCGCTGTACTACCACCATCAGAACAAGGAAGCCATCTTCGTCGCGCTGCTCGACGTGTCGATCACCCGGGTCCGGCAGCTCTGCGAGGAGGCCCTGCGCGACGCCGGCGACGACCCGGCGGCCCGCTTCCTCAACCTCGTCGAGTGCCTCGTGCTCTACATGGCGAACAGCACGAAGATCGCCTACCTCGACCACGAGTTCCGCGTGCTCAGTCCCGAGCACCGCAAGTCGTACAGCGACAAGCGGCGCGACGTGGAGCGGCTGCTGCTGGGCACGATCCAGGACGGCGTCGACGCCGGGTGCTTCGACGTCGCCGCGCCCGCCGACACCGCACGCGCCCTGCTGGGCATGATCCAGGCGGTGGCGACGTGGTTCCAGCCCGGTGGGCGGCTGTCCGCCCACAGCGTCGCGCTGCGCTACCTGGACATCGCCGCGCACACCGTAGGCGCGACGCCTGAAGTGCTCCGCCGGGTCCGTGGCGCCGCCCGCCGGTGACCCGGTCCGTTTACTTGACACTTGTGTCAAGTAACTGGAACACTCGGTTCACCGCCGACACCTGACGGCGAACCTCTGTCTTCGGTTGGGGGCTGACGCATGCTCGGTCTGGTATCCAGGGATCTGCTCCGCGACCGGACCGTCTTCGTGAGTGGCGGCGGCAGCGGCGTCAACCTGGCCATCGCCAAGGCGTGCGCGTCGGTCGGGGCCAATCTGGTCATCTGCGGCCGCACCGAGGAGAAGCTGAAGGCGGCCACCGAGGAGCTCGAGGGCTGCGGGGCACGGGCCGCCTATGCCGTCGCCGACGTGCGCGACGCCGGCGCCGTGGCCGCCGCCCTCGCCGTGGCCGCCGACCGTTTCGGCCCGATCGACGCGCTGGTCTGCGGCGCCGCGGGCAACTTCCTCGCCCCGGCCGAGCGGATCAGCTCCAACGGGTTCCGCGCGGTCATGGACATCGACCTGCTCGGCAGCTTCCACTGCGCGCACGCCGCGTTCGAGCAACTGCGCCAGACCCGCGGCACCATCCTGTTCGTGTCCGGCGGCCAGTCGCAGATGCCGTTCCTGCACCAGGTCCACGTGGCGGCCGCGAAGGCCGGCGTCGACCAGCTGATGCGGTCGCTGGCGCTGGAGTGGGGCCCGTACGGCATCCGGTCCAACTCGATCGTGCCGGGTCCGGTGAACGGCACCGAGGGCATGCGCCGGCTGGCCGAGAGCGCGACCGAGGAGGTCTGGGCGGAGATGGTGCCGCTCGGCCGGCTCGCCGAGGCCGAGGAGATCGGGACCATGGCCGCCGTGCTCATCTCGCCGCTCGCCGCCTACGTCAACGGCGCCCAGGTCGTCGTGGACGGTGGCATGGCGATGTCCGGCTCATCCGCCTTCAACCGCGCCGTCACCGCCGCCACGCCGGCCTCCTGACGACCGCCGGGCCGGCACCGCCACTGCGCGGAACCGCCCGCCACCGTCCGGAACTGCCCGGAACCGCCCGGCACCGCCCGGCGGCGGTGCGGCAGGCGCGGTCACGTCCGCACCTGCACGGCAACCCTCGCCGGTCACCTCTTCACACGCGCATCGTCTCGCGGCCTCGGCACGCCAAGCGGCCCGGGTTCGACGTTGACCACAAGGGTCATCCGCCGAACCCGGGCAGCGGGCGGGCTACGCGTCCGGTGGGAGGTCGGTCAGCGACGGCGGGAAGCCGGCGCTGATGCCGAGCGCGCGGGCCTGGGAGTCGACCGCCTCCACGTAGCGCGCGACGTTGCGCAGCTTGACGTGCTCGTAGCCACGGACGGTGTCGGCGGCGCCGAGCAGGCGGACCAGACCGTCCACGGTGCCGGGGCTGACCGCGCCGGCCGCCGCCTCGGCCAGTGCCCGATAGTGGGTCACGAGGTCGCGCTCGACCCGGCGGACGTGTGCGTAGCCGAAGACGTCGAGCCTGGTGTGGCGGACCCGCTTCAGCACGGCCAGGGCGGAGAACGCCGGGCGGAACCACGGACCGAGGCGGATCTTCGACCGCATGCCCATCGCCCGCAGCATGGGCGGATGCAGGTACCAGAACACCTTCGCACCCGTGCCGAACTCGCGCTCCACCTGCTCGCGGCTGGCGTCGAGCAGATGCAGCCGGGCCACCTCGTACTCGTCCTTGTACGCCATCAGCCGGTGCAGCTGGGTGGCGGCTGCGGTCGTGAGCGGACCGGCCGCGCCGGTCGCCGACGCCTCGGCCGTGGCCACCCGCTCGACGACGTCCAGGTAGGCGTGGGCGTAGGCGGCGTCCTGGTACGACACGAGGTCACCGGCGCGGGTCTCGAGCAGCTGGCGCAGGGCGGGCGCGTCGCGGACCAACCCGGTCACGCGCTCGGCCACCGCCGCCGGCATCGGCAGCCGGCCGAGGCGCCGCTGCCGGGCCTCGACCAGCGCTGCCACCGCCGCCGGATCGGCCACGGCGACCCGGCCCCAACGGAACGCCTCCACGTTCGCCTCGATCGCCGTGCCGTTGAGCCGGAACGCCTCCTCGACGGAGGCCGCCGACAGCGGCAGCGCACCGCTCTGCACCGCGGCGCCGACGAGCACGCTGTTGGTCATCAGATGGTTGCCGAACACCGCGTCGGCGACCGCCTCCGGGTTGAGGAAGACGTTCTCCGCGGCCCGGGTCACCGCGCCGAGCTCGCCGACCTGAGCGTCGAGCGACGGGTAGGCGACGCTCGGGTCGACCGCCATGTCCGCGGTCGGGGTCGGGCTGAGCGAGCCGACGGCGACGGTCCGCCCCGGCGACGCCTTGGCGAGGACCCGGGGGTTCATGGCGGCCAGCAGGTCGAAGACCAGCAGCAGGTCGGCCCCGCCGTCCGCGATCTGGGCGGCGGGTTCGGCCCCGGGATCGGTGTAGACCTGCAGCTGGGACACCACCGGACCGGCCTTCTGGCTGGAGCCGGTGAGGTCGAGGTTGCGCACGAGCTTGCCGTCGAGGACGGCCGCGGTCGCCAGCACCTGGCTCACGGTGACCACGCCGGTGCCGCCGATACCGGTCATGTGCACGTTGAACGCGCCGGTGGGCACCTTGGCCACCGGGGCCGGAACGGACGGCGCCGGCTTCGCCTTCGTCCGCGGCTGCCGGGCCTTGCGGGTCTCCACCCGCATGAACGACGGGCAGTCGCCGTTGACGCAGGAGTAGTCGAAGTTGCACGACGACTGGTGGATCGCCGTCTTGCGGCCGAACTCGGTCTCGACCGGCTGCACGCTCAGGCACTGCGACTTGGCACTGCAGTCACCGCAGCCCTCGCAGACCCGGTCGTTGATGAGCACCCGCTGGGTCGGCTGGACCATCTGCCGGCGCTTGCGCAGCCGGCGCTTCTCGGCCGCACAGTGCTGGTCGTGCAGCAGCACGGTGACGCCCGGCGTCGCGGCCAGCGTCTCCTGGGCCTCGATGAGCCGGTCGCGCTTCCAGACCTGTACGCCGCGGGGCAGCCGGATCCGGCGGTACTTGCGGGTGTCGTCGGTCGTGATGAGGACCCGCGCGACGCCCTCGGCGCGCAGCATCGTCACCAGCCGCGGCACGTCCAGCACGCCCTCCACGTGCTGCCCGCCGGTCATACCGACCGCGCTGTTGTAGAGCAGCTTGTAGGTGATGTTCACGCCGGCCGCGACCGCCTGGCGCAGCGCGAGGCTGCCGGAGTGGTGGAAGGTCCCGTCGCCGACGTTCTGGAAGATGTGCCGGGTCGAGGTGAACGGGGCCATGCCGACCCATTGCGCGCCTTCGCCGCCCATCTGGGTGTAGCCGGCCATGGTGCCGTACTCCTCGCGCGGCACGACCAGCTCGAGGATGTGGCAGCCGATGCCGGCCGCGACGACCGCGCCGTCCGGGGCGACGAGCGAGCTGTTGTGCGGGCAGCCGGAGCAGAAGAACGGCTTGCGCGAGGTGACCAGCGGCAGCAGCGGCCGCGTCCGGCGCTGCTCCGGCAGCCTGACCACGGCGCCCAACCGGGCGGCCAGCGGCGGACCGAGCGCGGCGGCGAGCTGGTCGGCGCCGAACACGCCGTACTCGGGCAGCAGCTCCCGGCCGTCGGGGTCGGTCTTGCCGAAGATCGCCGGCGCGCCCGGCTGCCCGTACAGCGCCTCCTTGAGCATCCGCTCGATCAGCGGCCGTTTCTCCTCGACCACGAAGATCTGTTCCAGCCCGTCGGCGAAGGCCCGCCACTCCGCCGTGGACACCGGCCACAGCGCCGTCACCTTCTTGACCCGGACGCCGGCCCGCAGCAGGGCGGCCTCGTCCAGGCCGAGCCGGTCCAGGGCGCGCCGCACGTCGTAGTAGGTCGTGCCGGGCGCGACGATGCCGACCGTCGCGTCCTGCGGCGCGACGACGAGCGGGTTGAGCCGGTTCGCCTCGATGTAGGCCTCGGCGATCCGCCGCCGCGCGGTCACCAGGTCCCGCTCGGCCTCGCGCATCGGCGGCCCGGGTGTGTTCACCCGCAGTACCGGCGTGAACGACGTCGGCGGCGGCGGCACGACCGTCAGCCGCTCGGGCGAGACGTCGGCGGAGCCGGACGCGTCGGCCAGCTCGGTGACCATCTTGAAGCCCACCCACAGGCCGCTGGCCCGCGACAGCGCGAAGCCGTGCGCGCCGAGGTCCAGGATGTCCTGCACGCTGCCGGGGAACAGCAGCGGCATTCCCCAGTCGATGAACGCGCCGTTGCTGTCGGTCGGGAAGTTGGTCGACGCCGCGTCCGGGTCGTCGCCGGCCACCACGAGCACGCCGCCGTGGCGCGCGACGCCCCGGATGTTGGCCGTGCGCAGCGCGTCGCCGGCCCGGTCCACGCCCGGAGCCTTGCCGAACCACAGGCCGAACACGCCATCGACGGTCGCGCCGGGCAGCTCGTTGACCGTCTGGCTGCCCCACAGCGCGGTCGCGGCGAGGTCCTCGTTGAGGCCCGGCTGGTGGCGGATGTGGTGCGCGGTCAGGAGCTTGCGCTGCCGCTCCATCTCGATGTCGACGCCGCCCAGCGGCGAGCCGGGGTAGCCCGAGACCAGCCCGGCGGTGTCGAGGCCGGCGGCCTCGTCCCGCCGCCGCTGGTCGACCAGGACGCGGACCAGCGCCTGGATCGCGGTCAGGTACACCGCACCGGAGCGCTGCTCGAACCGGTCCTGCAGCGAGAATTCCGATCCGCGCTCGTTCGTGATGGTCATGGGCATCCCCACTGGTGGTTGACGTACACATCAAGTCCTATCGCCGGCCGGACCGGCGGCCCACCGCGGCGCGCGCCGCTCGAAGAAGGCGGCGATCCCCTCGGCCCGGTCGGCGGACCGGCGGGCCTCCCGGTCGGCCGCCGCGGTGAGCATCCACGCGCGCTCCTCGACCTCGGCCCTGGCCTTCGACACCGCCGACAGGGTCGCGGCGACCGCGGCCGGGCTGTTGACCGCGATCCGCCGGGCCAGGGCCAGCGCCCCGGCGACCGCACCCCCGGGCTCGCACAGCACGTTGATCAGACCGGCCTGGTGGGCCCGCTCGGCCGTCATCGGATCGCCGGTCAGCAGCAGTTCCATGGCGAGCGCGGCCGGCAGGCGCTCCGGTGCCCGGAACAGCGCGCCGCAGTTCGCGACGACGCCGCGCCGAACCTCCGGCAGGGCGAACGAGGCGGTGCTCGACGCGACGACCAGGTCGCACGCCAGCACCATCTCGAACCCGCCACCCACCGCGGGGCCCTCGACCGCCGCGATGAGCGGCTTCGAGCGGACCCTCCGCACGAAGCCGTACTCCCCGCCCGCGGCCGTCCGCGGGCCGCTCGGCAGGCTCAGGTCGGTGCCCGCCGAGAAGACGGTGTCCGAGCCGGTGAGCACGCCGGCGCGCAGCCCGGGCACGGACTCCAGCCGGTCGATCGCGGTGCTCAGGCTGTCGGCCAGCGCCTGGTCCATCGCGTTGCGCCGGGCCGGGCGGTCGAGCCGCAGCACGAGCACTCCGTCGACCTCGTCGACCGCGAGCCGGCCGGAATCCAATGTCATGCCGACGAGATCTCAGTGACCGATGACCGAGGAGGCGTCGCCGATCGTCAGGTGCCGGACGGTCAGGTTGTCGATCTCGTCCTCGTCGATCTCGTAGCCCAGGCCCGGCTTGGTCGGCGCGTCGACGTAGCCGTCGGCGTTGACCCGCAGCGTGTCCTTCATCCCCTGGTCCAGCACGCCCGTCGGCACCGGGAGCTCCACCAGGTCGCAGTTGTGGATCGCCAGCATCACGTGGAAGTGGGCCGCCTGGATCAGGGTCGAGCCGTAGCTGTGCGGCTCGAACTTGACGCCGAACGCCTCGCACAGCGCGGCCGTCTTCTTCATCGCCGTGATGCCGCCGGTCCAGTCGCCGACCGACCGCACCGAGTCGACCGCGTGGTTGACGAGGTACGGCGGAACGAACTTCAGGCCGCCGCCGATGCTCTCGACCGCGGTGATCGGGATCGAGAAGTGCCGGGTGAGGTCGGTCAGACCCTGGATGTCGGCGTCCTCGATCGGCGCCTCGTACCAGTAGAAGTCGAGCTCCTCGAGCACCTTGCCGACCTTGAAGGCGCCCTGGCGGTCGTAGGCGTTGACGGGGTCGAGCATCAGGTCCATGGTGTCGCCGACGCCCGCGCGCACCGCGCGGCACACCTCGATGTCCTTGTCCGGCACGCCGAACGCGTGCAGCTTGTAGGCGGTGAAGCCCTCGTCGCGGCACTGCAGCGCCAGGTCGACGTACTCCTGCACGGTGTCGTAGCGCACGGTGCTGGCGTAGGCGCGCACCCGGTCGCGGGCCGCGCCCAGCAGCTTGTAGACCGGCTGCTCGTGGATCTTTCCGACCAGGTCCCACAGGGCGATGTCCACGCCGGACGAGACCGCGTTGGGCGCCGTGAGGTTGTCGGTGAGCTCGTACGAGAACTTCTCGATGTCGTGCGGATCGCGGCCGACCAGCGTGTCACGGACCCGCGGCAGCGCGTCCTCGAACTGGCCGGGGCCGGCGAGCCACGTGATGCACTGCCCCTCGTGGCCCTCGTCGTCGCGGATGCGGAGCAGGATCATGCCGACCCGCCGGGGCGGCAGCTGATCCTTCCACTGGAACTCGAACTCGGTGGGCTTGAGAACCTGGGCACTGACCTCGGTGATCTTCACGGACGGACCCTCTCTTCTTCCGGTTCCAGCGAACGCAGCTCCGAAGCCGCGACGAGCCTGCGGGTGTACTCGTGGCGGGGGTCGCCGAGCACGTCGGCGACGGCGCCCTGCTCGACGATCTGCCCCTTCAGCAGCACGGCCACCCGGTGGCACAGGTGCCGCACCATGTGCATGTCGTGGGCCACGAAGATGTAGCCGATGGAGAACTTCTCCTGCAGATCGAGCAGCAGGTTGGCGATCTGGGCGCTGACCGAGACGTCCAGCGCGGACATCGGCTCGTCGAGCACGATGACGTCGGGCTCCTCGCAGAGGCCGCGGGCGATGGCGACGCGCTGGCGCTGGCCGCCGGAGAGCTGATGCGGGAACCGGTCGGCGAACTCGGCCGGCAGCGACACCAGCTCCAGCAGCTCGATCGCCCGGGCCCGGCGCTCGGCCTTCGGGGCACGCCGCTCGATCGACCGCCGCTCGGTGATGATGTCCCACAGGCGGCGGCGCGGATTCAGGGAGCTGTACGGGTTCTGGAAGACGGCCGAGACCGAGTTGAAGTAGTCGCGGCGGTGCTCGGCGGTGAACCGGTCCCGCGGGGTGCCGCGGAACCGGACCGTCCCGCTCGTCGGCTGCTCGATGCCGAGCAGGATCCGCGTCAGCGTGGTCTTGCCGCTGCCGGACTCGCCGACGAGGCCGACCATCTCCCCCGCCGCCACCCCGAAGTCCACGCCGGTCAGCGCCTGGGTCGTCGCGCCGCGGCGGCCGTGGAAGGACTTGCTGACGTTGACCGCTTCCAGGATGTACTCGTCGCTCATGACGCCACCGGGTTCCAGCAGGCGAACGAGGTGCCGTCGGCCTTGGCGGTGGTGGCCGGCATCTCGCGGTGGCAGATGTCCGTCGCGTTCGGGCACCGCGGCGCGAACGGGCAGCCGGGCGGCATGGCGAGCAGCGTCGGCGGGCTGCCCGAGATGGCCCGGAGCCGCTGGCGCGGCCCGACGTCGAGCGAGCTCGCGTCGAGCAGCGCCCGGGTGTAGGGGTGCGACGGCGCGTCGACGACCGCGCTCAGCGGGCCGCTCTCGACCACCACCCCGCCGTACATGACGGCCAGGTCCTGGCACACCAGGCGGGCGACCCGGATGTCGTGGGTGATGAACATCGTGGTGAGGTGGCGCTCGCGCCGCAGCCGGTCGAGCAGCCGCAGGATGCCGATCTGCGTGGTCACGTCCAGCGCGGTGGTCGGCTCGTCGGCGATGAGCAGGTCGGGCTCCTTGGCCAGCGCGATGGCGATCGCGACCCGCTGCCGCATGCCGCCGGAGAACTGGTGCGGATGCTCCCGCAACCGGTCCCGGGCGTCCGCGATACCGAGCGAGGTCAGCAGCTCGACCATGGTCTCGGTGCGCTTGTCCCGCTCGACGTGCGGCATCGCCTCGACGATCTGCGATCTGATCGTGTACAGCGGGTCGAGTGCCGTCGTCGGATCCTGCGGCACGAAACCGATCGACGTGCGCAGGATCTCGCGCACCTGCTTGGGCGACGCCGCGGTCACGTCGGTGCCGTTGACCCGGATTGTGCCCTCCGCGATGTCGCCGATCGGCGGGCGGATCATCCGCATCACGCTCATCGCCACCGTGCTCTTGCCGCTGCCGGACTCGCCGACGATGGCCGTCGCCAGGCCCTTCTTCAGCGTGAGGGAGGCGCCGCGCACGGCCGTGGCGACCTGGCCGCCCTGGAAGTAGTGGGTCGTGAGGTTGGAGATCTCGAGCATGCCTATCGCCTCGTCGCGGGGTCGAGCGCCTGGCGCAGCCAGTCGCCGAACAGGTTGGCGGCGAGCACGGTCAGGCTGAGTGCCACGCCGGGGACGACCGGGAGCCACCACGCCGTGGCCAGGAAGTTGCGGCCGTCGGCGAGCATGTTGCCCCAGGACGCCGCGGGTGGCGGGACGCCGATGCCGAGGAAGCTCAGCGAGCCCTCCGCGATGATGGCCAGCCCGATCTGGAGCGTGGCCAGCACGAGCAGCGTCGGGATGGTGTTGGGCACGACGTGCCGGGTGATCGCCCAGAACCGGCCGCCGCCCATGACCCTGGACATGGTGACGAACTCCTGGGTACGGATCCGGATCACCTCGCTGCGCAGCACCCGCGCGTACTGCGGCCAGGCAGCCACCACGAGCACCGCGATCACGACCGTGACACCCTTGCCGTAGATGGCCACTATGACGATGGCCAGCAGCACCACGGGGAACGCCATCGACGCGTCGGCGACGCGGGTCAGCACCGCGTCGAGCCGGCCGCCGGTGTAGCCGGCCAGCAGGGCGACGAGCATCCCGATCGCGCCGCCGATGAGCACCGCGCCGGCGGCAACGAGGAACGACACCTGGGCGCCGGTCAGCAGCCGGCTCAGCACGTCGCGCCCGAGCTGGTCGGTGCCGAGCAGGTAGGTGGCGGTGCCACCGGCGAAGACCGGGGGCTTGAGCGACTGGCTGAGGTTCACCTTGTCCGGGTCGTGCGGCGCGACGACGCTGCCGAAGAGACCGCAGAAGGCGAAGATCGCCATCACGGTACCGCTGAACCACGGCCGGCGACCCGGCCTGCGGCGCAGCCGCAGGCCGGGCCGGATCCGCGGCGTCGATGCCAGGGCGCTGCTCATGCGGCCGCCTCCACGGTTGCTTCGACTCTCGACTTGACCGCCGTCTTGATGGCCCGGACCCGCGGATCGAGCCAGCCGTACGACAGGTCGACCACGAACAGCAGCGCCACGAACACGAACGTGTTCACCACGACGATCCCCTGGATCAGCGCGAAGTCGCGGGCCTGGATGCCCTGGATGGCCAGCTGCCCGACGCCGGGCCAGGCGAAGAGGTTCTCGACCACGATCGTGCCGGAGAACATCGCGCCGAGCTGGATGCCGGCCAGCGTCACCACCGGCAGCGAGGCGTTGCGCAGGATGTGCGACATGAGCGTGGCCGGTCCGACGCCCTTGGAGCGCTCGAACAACGTCTGATCGCGGGCGACGATCTCCAGCACCGACGACCGGGTCAGCCGGGCGATCGACGCGAGGGGGAAGGCCGCCAGCGCGCAGGCGGGCAGGATCAGGCTGGTGAAGCCCTCCGACCCGAAGGCCGGCAGCCAGCCGAGGTTGATGGAGAACAGCAGCACCAGCAGCATGCCCAGCCAGAACGGCGGCACCGACTGGCCGAGGACGCTCAGCCCGCGCACCGCCTGGTCGTAGCGGGTGCCGGCGCGCACCCCGGCGATCGCGCCGAAGGTGACCCCCAGCACCAGCGCGATGGCGAAGGCGGCCAGGGCCAGCCGGGCGGTGTTCACCATGGCCGGCATGACCAGGTCGACCACCGGCTGGCGATAGCTGACGCTCTGACCGAAGTCGAGCGTGGCGATACCCCGCAGGTAGTCGACGTACTGCAGGTAGAGCGGCTGGTCGAAGCCGTAGCTGACCCTGATCGCCGCGATCTGCTCCGGGGTCGCGTCGGCGGGGGCCAGCAGCGCGGCGGCGTCACCGCCGAGCCGCGCCAGGAAGAACACGATGGTGACGATGACCCACATCGCGACCAGGCCCTGCAGCAGTCGACTGAGCGTGTATCTGGTCATTGCCTCTCCAGGGAGGGGTTGAACGACGGTGGTGGGTGGCCCGGGCCGGTCGGGTCCGGGCCACTCGCCCGATCTACTTCGCGTCGAGGTACCAGAACGGTCCCGGGTAGGGGTTGCCTTCCATGAGCTTCCACGCCGCGACCTTCGGGCCGATGGCGTAGACGGCGTCGAGCGACACGACCGGGAGCCCGTAGAGCGTCTCGTGGAGCTTCCGGCTGATCTCGCCGGCGATCTTGGCCTGGTCGTCGCGCTTCACGGTCGAGCTCAACCGGGCGAACATCCCGTCGAGCTCGGCGTTCTTCACGGACGAGTAACCGCCGGTCGACGTGTAGAAGATGGACAGCTTCTCGGGGTCGGAGATCAGCAGGCCGGGGGTGCCGAGGATGACGGCGCCGGTCAGCTGGTGCTTCACCGCCTTGTCGAGATACGTGGCGGGGTCCATCGCGTCCATGGTCACGTTGACGCCGACCTCCTTCCAGTATCCGATCACGGCCTCGGCGAACTTCTGCACGTCGGCGATGGCGGTTGTCTGGTTGTAGAGGTGCAGCGTGAAGGAGAGGTTGCCGGCACCGGCCGCGGCGAGCAGCTGCTTGGCCTGGTTCGGGTCGTACGGCCAGGCCTGCAGCGAGGTGTCGTTGCCCAGCGTCACCGGCAGCGTGGCGTTGACGGTCACGCTGCCGAAGCCGCGATACAGCGAGTCGGCGATCGCCTTGCGGTCGATGGCCAGCATGAGCGCCTTGCGGACGTTGACGTCCTTGAGCTTCGAGTCGGCGTCGAACCAGTTGTCGACGAAGAACACGTTGGCCACGCTGGCCTGCTTCGAGGTCGCCAGCCTGATCGTCGGGCTGCCCTGCAGCTGGGCCGCGCTGTTGGGGGTGAGGCCCTGCGCGATGTCGAGCTGCCCGGTCTGGATGCCGGATAGCCGGCTGCTCTCATCCGGAATGATCTTGAGAACGAGCTTGGAGAAGTTCGCGATCCGGTCCTTGTCCCAGAAGTCGTCGAACCGGGTCAGGGTCATCGAGTCGTTGAAGGCCTGGGAGTCGAACTTCCACGGGCCGGCCGCGACCGGCTTCTTGCGGAACTCGGTCTCGCCGACCCGGTTGTAATAGTCGGTGGCCACCGGGGCCGGGGTGTCGAAGACGAGGTTCGCATACGGTACCGTCGTCTTGATCTTGATCTCGTAGTCGTTCACGATCTCGACCGACGCGATCTTCTTGACGTAGGCGGCGTACGACGTGAAGGCGGGGTCCTTCACCCGGTTGATCGAGGTCTGCACGTCCTTGGCCGTGAAGGTCGAACCGTCGTGCATCTTCACGCCCTGGCGGAGCTTGACGTCCCAGGTGAGGTCGTCCGCGCTGACCGACCACTCGGTGGCCAGGGCGGGAACCTGGCGCATGTCGAGCTCCTGGCGGATGAGGGGCTCGCCGACCGACCACTTGATCGGGTAGGTGTTGCCCCCCTCGTTGGCCAGCACCGGGTCGGCGTACTGCTGCTGCAGGGTGGCGACGCCGACGGTCAACGTCTGGTTGGTGGCGGACGCGGGAACCTCCGCGCTGCCGTCGGCGCTGGGAACGGCGGGGCCACTGCAGGCGGCGACCAGGCTCAACGCCAGGGCGCTGACGGCGGCGGTGATCTTGCCATATCGGGGGCGGGAGGAGCGGCCGGTGGCCGCGATCCGCCTGGGGTTCGACATCTGTACTCCTTCGGTCCGCCGGCAAGGGCGGGTGTGGTAAGACCAACAAACCGCCTGAGGTCGTCGATCGGGACGTCAGCGGTCCCCCGAAACAGCAGCGCAATCAGTTGTTGACATGTATGTCAAGAGTGGCCGCCGTCACGGGAGCTGTCAAGGGTGCTCCGGCCAGGAGACGGGCGCACTGCGGCACCGCCACGGGCCGTGACTGTCCACTGCGGACACTCGATTGCACTTGCGCGCAAAGGGACTCGCGTGCGGCCGTGACCGACGCAGAGGGCGTGGAACTATCGGGGTCGTGCTCCGGAGTCAGCGAGCGGCGCGCAGGGTCTTGCGCCAGACGAAGGCCAGCGTGTCGATCAGCCGGTCCTCGTCGAAGTTCTTGTCGAGGCAGAACCACAGGTAGCAGGTGTATTCGAGCATCGCGCCGAGCACCTCGGCGGTGTACTCGACATCCATGTCAGGATCGGTGAGCACGCCGCCGGCACGCAGCCGCTGGATGCCCCGCTTCGTGCGCTTGACGAACGTGTCCCTGATGTCGAGGCGCAGCTCCCGCATCTCCGGCGAGAAGGTGCCCACCTGTTCGATCAGGCCGATCATCGTGGCGTGGGGCCGGTAGGCCTGCACGAAGCGGCGCACGAGGTCGTGGATGCGCTCGTCGAAGCCGGTCGTGGGGATCGGCGTCGACATCGCCGCCAGCATCGCGTCGACCATGTCGTGCGCGACCGCCGAGAAGATGGCTTCCTTGGTGTCGAAGTAGGTGTAGAAGGTGCCGTGCGAGACCTGCGCCTCCTTGACCACGTCGGTCACGCGCGTCTCGATGAATCCCTTCCGCTCGAAGACCCGACGGGCCGCGTCCAGGAGCGCCCGCTTGCGCGTCGCACCACGGTCGGTGAGCGGACCGTTGTCGCGACGAGCCTGCTGAACCTCGGTGGGACCGGGCATCTGATCTCCTATTTGGATGCAACGTGGGGCGGTGGGGACAGCGTCTCCAGCAGGTCCGTTGCCATCTGCGAAAAGGGTGCATCTATATTATGGGACCGGGCAACCCGCACGACCGCACCGCTGATCGCATCGTGTTCGAGCGGTCGCCCGGCCTGCCGGTCCTGCCACATCGACGAGCGCACCGTGTCCGGATAGGCGGCGAACTCGTCCAGCATCCGCTCGGCGAGGTCGGCCGGCAGCGTGGCCAGTTGCGTGGCGGCGACCCTGCGGGCCTCGTCCACCAGGGCGGTGGCGATGCGTCGCAGTTCCGGGCGCCGGCCGATCTCGCGGACCGGCAGGCCGGTGATGGTGGAGATCGAGTTGCCGACCAGGTTGTAGGCGAGCTTCGTCCACTGTGCGGCGGCGAAGTCGGCGACGACCTCGACCTTGAGCGAGGTGGACGCGGCCAGCGCGGCGAACCCTTCGCCGCCGGCGCCGGCCGGCACCCGGACCACACCGTCGAGGGTGTGCACCACCCGGCCCGGCCCGGTGCGGCCGGCACCGTAGGTGACGAGCGCCGGGACGACCCGGGCCGGGTCGACGAACGGCGCCAGCCGCTCCTGGTGGCCGACCCCGTTCTGGGCCACCACCACCGTCGCGCCGGCCACCGCCGGCAGGCCGAGCCAACGCCCGACACCGCCGACGTCGTAGGTCTTCGTCGCCACGACCACCCACGACAGCCCTGGTGGCCCCGGTGACCCCGGCAGTTCGCCCGGTTCGCGCAGCACCGTCACGTCCGGTTCGGCCGGCTCGCCGCCGAGCGGGGTGAAGGTGAAGCGCTCGATCGGTCGCCGGGCGGCGAGCAGCACCGTGACGCCGGGGGCCTCCGCGAGCTTGGCCGCGATGAGCCCGCCGATCGCCCCGGCGCCGACGACGAGCACCCGCCCGGCCGCCGTCTCAGCTGAGCTGCTTGACGGTGGCATTGTCGATGACGTCCCAGTCGATCTCGTAGCCCAGGCCCGGTGCCGTGGGCGCCCGCACGTAACCGTCCGCGCCGACCTCGATCACGTCCTTCATGCCGAAGTCCAGCGGTCCGCGCGGGTAGGGCAGCTCGAAGTACTCGCAGTTGCGGACGGACAGGATGTAGTGCAGATGTGCGGCCTGCACCAGCGTCGAGCCGTACGAGTGCGGCTCCATCCGCCGATTGTGCAGCTCGGCCAGCGCGCCGATCTTGCGCAGGCCGGTGATGCCGCCGATGATGTCGCCGACCGCCCGGAGGCCGTCGCAGGCACCCTGGGACAGGTAGTGGGCGAAGGTCCACGGGCCGCGGGCCGTCGACTCCCCCATCAGCACCGGCACGTCGAGCACCTGGCACAGCTGCACGAACCCGGCCACGTCGTCGTCGCGCATCGGGTCCTCGTACCAGTGGAAACCGAGCTTCTCGATCTCGCGCCCGACCCGGACCGCGTCGTGCCAGTCGTAGGCACTCGTCGCATCGAGCATGAGTGTGAAGTCGTCGCCGACCGCGGCCCGGGTGGCCCGGCAGGCCTCGATGTCCTTGTCGGGCGTCGCGGCCGCGTGCAGCTTGACGCCGTGCAGGCCCTGCTCCTTGCACTTGACCGCGATCTGCGCATAGTCCTGCGCATCCTTCTGGGTCTCGGTCGTGATGTAGACCGGCACCCGGTCGCGGTACGCGCCGAGCAGCTCGTACACCGGGCGGCCGGCGGCCTTCCCGGCGATGTCCCACAGGGCGATGTCGATGTTGCTGGCCGCCTTGGGGGAGATCATGTAGCGGCTGAACGCCATCAGCTCGTGCCAGATCTTCTCCCGCTGGAACGGGTCGGCGCCGATGAGCAGCGGTTTGAAGAAGTGCATGGCCGACTCGGCGATCTCGTTCGGCGCGGCCGGCAGCCACGACGTCGAGACACCGGTGATGCCCTCGTCGGTCTCGATCTCGAACACTGTCATGGTCAGCTGGACCGGCGGGATGTCCTCGCGCCACTGGAAGACGAACTCGGGCGGGGCGACGACGCGGGTCCGGAGGTCTGTGATCTTCATTGGTACCCTCCAGGTGCGCTCTCATGTGAATGGCGTCACTGACCGGAAACGTAAGCCCGAGTTGACACCCGTGTCAAGAGAGCGTTTCGCGCCCGGAAACCGGCGGCACACAGGCGCACGACCCGGCCGGCAAGGCGCACGCGGGCAGCGGACCTTGACCCCGTCGCACCCACACTTGCTACGCTCCTTAGCGAGCGCTAAGTAAATTTACTCGATCTTGGGACCTGGCGACGGCGCATAACCGGCGAACCGGGGCAGGAAGGAACACGCCATGGCCGAGGCGGTCATCATCGACGTCGTCAGGACGGCGTCGGGGCGAGGAAAACCCGGCGGGGCGCTGTCGGGGACACACCCGGCGGACCTGCTGGCCACGGTCGTCCGGGCGCTGGTCGAGCGCAACGGCCTCACCGGCGCCGAGATCGACGACGTCATCGCCGGCTGCGTCGGCCAGGCCGGCGACCAGGCGCTCAACATCGCCCGCACGGCCACGCTGGCCGCCGGGCTGCCCGAGGAGGTGCCGGCCACCACCGTCGACCGGCAGTGCGGCTCCAGCCAGCAGGCGGTGCACTTCGCCGCCCAGGGCGTGGTGGCCGGCGCCTACGACGTGGTCATCGCCTGCGGCGTGGAGAGCATGAGCCGGGTGCCGATGGGCTCGGCCACCGCCGGTGGCGACCCGCTCGGCCCCCTCGCCGCCCGCTTCCCCGAGGGCCTGGTGAACCAGGGAGTCTCCGCCGAGCTCATCGCCGCCCGCTGGAAGTTCTCCCGGGCGCAGCTCGACGAGTACTCGGCCCGCTCGCACCAGCGCGCCGCCGCGAGCGACTTCCGGCGCGAGGTTCTGCCCGTCGGCGACCACACCGTCGACGAGACCGTCCGGGCGGGGACGACGACCGAGGCGCTGGCCGGGCTGCGACCGTCGTTCCGGACCGACGAGCTGGCCGGACGATTCCCCGAGATCGGCTGGCACATCACGCCGGGGAACTCGTCGCCGCTGACCGACGGCGCGTCGGCCGCCCTCATCATGAGCACCGACAAGGCCCGCGCGCTCGGGCTGACCCCACGGGCCCGGTTCGCCGGCTTCGCGGTCACCGGCAGCGACCCCCTGCTCATGCTGACCGGCGTCATCCCGGCCACCGCCCGCGTGCTCGCCCGGGCCGGGCTCTCCATCGACGACATCGACGCGTTCGAGGTCAACGAGGCGTTCGCGCCCGTGCCGCTGGCCTGGGCGCAGGAGTTCAACGTCGACCAGGCACGGCTCAACCCCCGCGGCGGGGCGATCGCCCTCGGTCACCCGCTCGGCGGCTCCGGCACCCGGCTGCTGACCACGCTGCTGCACCACCTCGAGGACACCGGTGGGCGCTACGGCCTGCAGACCATGTGCGAAGGCGGCGGGATGGCCAACGCCACCGTCATCGAGCGGATCGGCTGATGGGCGGTCACGTCCGCTACGGGGTGTCCGACCACGTCGCGGTCGTCACGCTCGACCGGCCGGCGGCGCTCAACGCGTTCACCGACCGGATGGAGGCCGAGCTGATCGAGTGCTTCGACCGGTCGGACGCCGACGACGCCGTCCGCGCGGTGGTGCTCACCGGCGCCGGGCGGGCCTTCTGCGCCGGCATGGACCTCACTCCCGGCGAGGCCGGCGGCGGCACGTTCGAGACGTGGCGGAACAGCCCCGACGCCCCCGCCGACACCCGGTTCGAGCTGGCGGGGCACGACATGCCGCTGCGGCGCGACGGCGGCGGCCGGGTGACGCTGCGCATCTTCGAGTCGCTCAAGCCGGTGATCGCCGCCGTCAACGGACACGCGGTCGGTGTCGGCATCACCATGACGCTGCCGTGCGACATCCGGATCCTGGCTGAGGACGCCAAGGTCGGGTTCCCGTTCACCCGCCGCGGGCTGGTGCCGGAGTCGTGCTCGTCGTGGTTCCTGCCCCGCGTGGTACCGATGCAGCAGGCGATGGAGTGGATGCTGACCGGCCGGGTGTTCACCGCCGGCGAGGCCCTGGCCGGCGGGCTGGTGCGCAGCCTGCACCCGGCGGGCGAGGTACTGACCGTCGCCCTGGACCTGGCCGGCGAGATCGCCCGGCACGCCGCGCCGGTGTCGGCGGCGCTGACCCGGCGACTGCTGTGGCAGATGCTGACCGTCGACCACCCGATGACCGCGCACGAGATCGAGACCCACGCGCTGAACCTGCGCGGGGTCAGCGACGACGCCGGCGAGGGCATCGCCGCGTTCCTGGACAAGCGCGAACCGGCCTTCGCCGACCGCGTCACCACCCACCTGCCGCCGGTCCTGCCGGGCGGCCGCACCTTCACCCCGCCGGCGGGCCGCCGTGACTGACCTGCGGCTCTCACCGCGCGGCGCCGAGCTGCGCGCGTCCATGGTCGGCTTCATGCGCGACTGCGTCTTCCCCGCCGAGCGGGCCTACCACGACCACCGAGCCGGCCACGGCGAGCACGACCACACCGTGCCGCCCGTGGTCGAGGAGCTCAAGCAGGAAGCCAAACGCCGCGGCCTGTGGAACCTGTTCCTGCCCGCGGCGTCGGGCATCGGGCAGCTTGACTATGCGGCCATCGCCGAGCTGTCGGGCTGGAGCCCGGAACTGGCACCCGAGGCCATCAACGGCCAGGCACCGGACACCGGCAACATGGAGCTGCTGCACCTCTTCGCCACCCCCGAGCAGCGCGAGCGCTGGCTCGAACCGCTGCTCGACGGGCAGATCCGGTCGGCCTTCGCGATGACCGAGCCCGACGTGGCCAGCAGCGACGCCACCAACATCACCACGGCCATCCGCCGCGACGGCGACGACTACGTGATCGACGGCCGCAAGTGGTGGATCAGCGGCCTGGCCGACCCCCGCTGCGAGCTCCTCGTCGTGATGGGCAAGACCGACCCGCAGGCGCCCACCCACCGCCAGCAGTCGATGGTGCTGGTCCCCGTCGGTACCCCGGGCGTCGTCGTCCACCGCGACCTGCCCGTCTTCGGACGCCACGACCAGCACGGTCACTGCGAGGCGACCTTCGAGGGGGTCCGCGTGCCGGCGACGCACCTGCTCGGCCAGGAGGGCGACGGCTTCGCCATGGCCCAGGCGCGCCTCGGGCCCGGCCGGCTCCACCACTGCATGCGGGCCCTCGGCGCGGCCGAGCGGGCCCTGGCCATGCTGATCCGGCGCGCCCGGCAGCGGGTCGCATTCGGCGGCCCGCTCATCGAGCGCGAGTCGGTCCAGCGCGACATCGCCGAGTCGCGGGTCGCCATCGACCAGGCGCGGCTGCTCTGCCAGGCCGCGGCCAGAACGCTCGACCTGGCCGGCAACAAGGCCGCCGCCGCGCAGATCTCCATGGTCAAGCTGGTCGTACCACGGGTGGTCACGCAGGTCGTCGACCGGGCCATCCAGGTGCACGGCGGCGCCGGCATCAGCGACGACGTCCCGCTGGCCGCCATGTGGGGCTGGCACCGGGCGATGCGGATCTTCGACGGCCCGGACGAGATCCACGCCCGCACGGTGGCCCGGTCGGAGCTCAGAACGGCGCCGCTGTTCGACCTCGACACCACCCGCCCACGGAAGGACGCCTCATGAAACGCCATCTCTACACCGCCGACCATGAGCAGTTCAGGGAGGTCGTGCGCGAGTTCGTGGCCCGGGCCGTGGCCGGCAACCTGCAGCGCTGGGACCGCGACCGCCTCATCGACCGCGACGTGTGGCTGGCCGCCGGCAAGCAGGGGGTCATCGGCCTCAGCGCGCCCGAGGAGTACGGCGGCGCCGGGCAGCACGGCGACTACCGGTACCGCAACATCGTGCTGGAGGAGTTCGCCAAGGTCCACGCCACCGCGCTGGCCTCGAGCTTCTCGCTCCAGGACGACATCGCGATCCCGTACGTCACGGCCCTGGGCACCGCCGCGCAGAAGCGGCGCTGGCTGCCGCCGATGGCGTCCGGTGAACGCATCGGCGGCATCGCGATGACCGAGCCCGGCACCGGCAGCGACCTGCGCGGCGTCCGCACCTCCGGCCGGAAGGTCGACGGCGGCTGGGTCGTCAACGGCGCCAAGACGTTCATCACCAGCGGCATCAACGCCGACCTGGTGATCACGGTCGTGCGCACCGCGCCCGAGGGCGGCAGCCGCGGCTTCAGCCTGCTGGTCGTGGAGCGCGACATGCCCGGCTTCACCCGGGGCCGCAAGCTCGACAAGGTCGGCCTGCACGCCCAGGACACCGCCGAACTCTTCTACGACGACGTGTTCGTGCCGGACGAGAACGTCCTGGGTGAGCTCGGCGGCGGCCTCAAGCAGCTGGCCGGCCTGCTCCCGCTCGAACGGCTGTCGATCGCCGCCCACGCGGTCGCGGTGGCCACGGCGGTGCTCGCCGACACCCTCGCCTACACCAACGAGCGCCACGCCTTCGGCCAGCCGATCGCCGACTTCCAGAACACCCGCTTCGAGCTGGCCTCGATGGCGACCGAGATCGACGTGACCCGCGCCTTCGTCGACCAGGCGATCCTCGCCCACGGCGAGGGCGAGCTGTCGGTCGTGGACGCCGCCAAGGCCAAGCTGTTCGCGTCGGAGATGCAGAACCGCGTCATCGACCGCTGCCTGCAACTGCACGGCGGTTACGGATACATGCTGGAGTACCCGGTCGGCCGGGCCTTCCAGGACGCCCGCATCCAGCGCATCTTCGGCGGTGCCAACGAGATCATGAAGGAGATCATCGGGCGCGACCTCGTCGGCCGCCGATAGTCACACGAACGCGGGCGTCCGGGTACGGCGGACGACCCTACATATACCGTCGCTCAGGTGCAGACGGGCACGTCCGCCAGCCTGTTGTCCGGGTACTCGAAGAAGATGTTCGACATGTACCCGCCGAGGTCGGGCAGGTAGGTCCACCAATCGTTGCGGGTGTTGCCACGGACGACCTC